>CBJLVJ010000050.1:0-9825 GCA_966426465.1 uncultured bacterium
CCCCTCCGGGGAAGAAACGCTCCGCCGGGTCCCCTCCTGGGAAGAACATCCAATTAGGGTCCCCTCCGTGGAAATTCAGCTCTTGACTACCGAATAACGCAGATACAGCTCGCCCTCGAGCTCCACCAGCGAGCGGAGCTCGAGGTGGATGGTCTGGGCGAAGGAGGGGCCCTTGATGATCGTCAGCGGGTCGGAGCCGCCGACCAGCTTGGGCGCGATGGTCAGGAAGACCTCGTCAATCAGGCCTTCCGAAAACAGGGCGGCGTTCAGCGTCGGGCCGCCCTCGCACAGGATCCGCCGCGCCCCACGCCGGCCGAGGTCGCTCACCGCTTCAGCCAGCGAGCCAACGCGGCACACCTCGACGGTGGCGGACTCAACGGCAACCGAGCGATCGGAGGTCACGTAAATGAGCGTCGCCGACTCGTAGTAGGGGTGTCGCCGGGGCAGGTTGCCACTGCGCGTCACAATCGCGCCCAGCGGCTGCTCGCTCAGCCCACGCGCCAGCCGTTGCTCGACCAGGTCCGGCGGCACCCGCGCCGACAGCGGGTCGGCCCGCACCGTGCCCGCGCCGTGCAGCACCACGTCCGCCTCGGCCCGCAGCTCGCGCAGCAAGCGCTTGTCGGCGGCTGAGCCGATGCCCACCGCCGAGCCGTTGAGCGCCGCTCGACCATCCAGCGTGGCCACCATGTTGATGGCCAGATAGGGCCGCTCTCCCCGCGGCTCGCCCAGCAGCGGCCGCGGGTGAATCACCGCGTGAGCCCGGTCGAGCTGGTCGCGCCCAAGCCGGTAGGCCGAGCGAAATACGACACGCGCTCAACCACGATGGGCCGATCCGCCGTGACATGCAGCGCGACGTTGGTGTCCGGCGCCTGCGGGTTCACGTCCAGCGTCATGCGCGAGGTTGCGCCAACGCTGAAGCGCTGCGCCGGCGGCTGGTCGCCTTCCTCCAGGCGGTACTCGACCTGGACATTGACGGGCTGGTTCTGTGGATTGAGCACCGCCAGCTGCTCCTCGAACGAGCCGTCGGTGTTGCCTTCGGGCAAGAACCACTCGGTGGCGGGGGCGGCCACGGCCGTGGAGTCGAAGCCCGCGCGGCCGTTGTCGAAGTACACGGCGCGCTCGGCGACCACCGGCTGATCGGAGTCCACGCGTAAACCGTAGGCGGCGTTCGGCAGCAGCGGGTCGGTATACAGGCTGCTGCGCGCGTGCGGCAGCACGAACAGCGGCTGGCTCACAACCGTGCCCGTATCCGTGATGAACGAGACCTTGACGTTGGCGGGCGCCGAGCCAGGATTCTCGACCAGCAGCCATGTGTCGAACCCGCCACGACTTGCCCCGGCGGCCAGGTACCAGGTCTGTCCGGGCGTCGGCGTGGCGAGCGTGTCGTGGCCACCCTGGTCATTGTCGAAGTACATCGCGCGTTCGACCACGATGGGCTGATCGGCGGTCACCTGGGTGGCGAAACCAGATGTGGTGAACAGCATGTTGACGAAGACTGACTTGCGGCCCATGGCCGGGACCAGCTCGCTCCGATCGACCACCGAGCCGTCCTCGCGCATGAAGCGTAGCTGCGCCACAGTCGGCACCGGGTTGGGGTTCATCAGGAGCACCCAGGTGTCGAACGGCGGCACCGTCGAGCCCTCGGCCAGGTACCACGTCTTCGAGGCCTGGCGAGCGCCGGCCGCGGAGTGGCCCCCGTGGCCGAAGTACATCGAGCGCTCCACGTACACTGGCAGATCGGTCGTCACGATCGTGGCGAACTCGGCATTCGGCATCACGTCGGCTGCCTTCAGGGTCATGCGCGAGCTCGGATCGACGCGCATATCGAACGGCACCTGTTTGCCGTCCGTGGTGAGGAACAGGAAATGGGCAACCGTCGCCTGAGGATTGGGATTTTGCAGCGCGAACGAGACGTCGAACGGCGAGCGGGTGCTGCCTTCGGCGAAGTACCAGCGCCGCGGCTCGTTGGGCAAGGGTGGCGCGGGCGGCACGTCGCTGCTGGCGGCACGTGCCTGCTGCAGAGTGACGTCGTCGGACGAGCGCGGCGGCACGCCCAGGCGAACGGAGGCAATCGCGTGAGCGACGTTGAGAATGCCCGACCCATAACCCGGGTCGGGGCTGGCCACCCGGTCGGCGCTCGAGCGCAAGGTCGCCACAATGTCAGCAGCGGCCAGGTCCGGCCGCAACGCCCACAGCAGCGCCGCCGCGCCTGAGACGTGAGGCGCCGCGATCGACGTGCCCGACTGGCTGGCGTACAGGCCGCGGCCCGCGCCGGCCCACGCCGTGCTGGGCACATCGACGCCCGGCGCAGCCAGCGTGGAGTATGAATGGCGCTGCGAGAACGGCGCCAGTTGATCGTTGGTGTCGATGGCCGCCACCGCCACCACGCCGTCGAAGGCGGCAGGATAGTTGACGGCATTGTCCGCGTTGCCCGTGTTGCCGGCCGCGGCGACTACCAGCGCGCCCTTGTCCTCGGCGTACTGCACGGCGGTCTCCAGCGCGGCCGAGTAGCGCGTGCCGGTGGAGCTGATGTTGATGATGCGGGCGCCGTTGTCGGCCGCATACAGGATGGCCTTGACCATGGCGCTGTCCGGGCCGCGGCCCTGCGAATTGAGCGCCTTGATCGGCAACAGCTTCACGTGCCAGGCGATGCCCGTCACCCCCTCGCGGTTGTTGCCAATCGCGCCGATGATGCCGGCGACGGCGGTCCCGTGCGATTCGTCGTCTTGCGGGCTTGCCAGGTCGTCCAGGAAGTCGTAGCCCTGGTCGAGCAGCAGGTTCGGCTTCAGGTCGGGATGAATCAGGTCGACCCCGGTATCCAGCACCGCCACGACCACGTCGGCGGCGCTCGGCCGCAGGTCCCAGGCCTGCTCCATGCCGATACGACGCAGGTTCCACTGGAAGGTTCGGTACAGCGGATCGTTGGGAACGATCTGGGCGACCTGTTCGCCTTCGACCTCGGCCGCATGGACCAGGTCGGTGTGGGTGCGCAGGGCCGCGAGCGCCGTGTCCGCTTCGCCCGAGCGCAGCGCCACCCGATAGACGCTCAGCGGCTTGATGACTTCGACGATGCGCCCGCCGACGGACTCGATCAGCCGCTCTGTGGCCGGCTTACCCGCCCCCGGCTCGAACGTAACGAGCGCCAGTGTATCGGGCGGCGAGGCCGCGACCGCGCCCGCCACAATCAACGCGCTGGCGGCGATGGCGACCGCCGAGATCACGACCGTCCAGCGGCGCATTCCCAACATCTGTGACCTCCGCCGGACGTTCAGCGCCAGCCGTGCGCTGCCTGCATGCGTTCGTCGAAGATCTTCTGGATTTGGCGAATGCGCGCCTGGCCCACCGCGACGTTCTGGCCCTTACCCGCCATGCGACGCAGAACGTCCTTCAACTCCTTGATGCGCGTTACCGTCGAGCTGCAGCCTTCCACGCGCAGCTGCACTTTTGGATTCGTGAACACGACCAGGCTCGACATTGGCACGTCCTGTATGTCGTGCTGGGCCAGCACGTCGCGCACTTTCTGAAGCTGCCTGGCGCCGTCGGCCGACGGATTGCCCAGCGACGGTCCGAACAGTCCCAACACGCGCGCGCCTGAGCTCTTGCTCCAGCGGTCCCGCACGCAGCTCACCTGCCCCGTCTCCTGTCGAATCACGAGCACCTGGACGCCGGCCGGACTGACGAGGATGTAGTCCGGCAACGATGACGACAGGAACGCATACAGCTTGTATCGGTCGTCGAGGCTGCGAATGGCCTGTCCAAGCTGCTCCTCCTGGCGGTTGCGCGGGCCCCAGCGACGGAGCTGCGTCTGGCCAAGCGAGTACAGCACCAGGCCGAGCAGAATCGCCACCCACGATTCCCACGGCAGCTCGCGCGTGGCGTCGATCTGGGTGGACAGGACCAGGCCCAGGCCGAACACCACCAGGGCGGTGATGTGGAAACCGAGCCCCAGGCGAACCCGGTTCTTGACCAACTGCTGGTTGGCAACGAGCTGCATGATCGGGTACGCGGGCGCCTCAGTGGGCGATTATCCGAGCCGTTACCAAGGGGCGTCAATTCAGTAAACGACCGGCTCTACGGGGCGCGTAGCGCCGGTCAGGTTGGCCAGCGCGTCGGCCAGCAGCCGCACACCCCGTTCGATATCGGCGGGTGCCACGGCGGAATAGCTCAGTCTCAGGCCGCGTACCGCCGCCGCGGAGGCTGGTCCGGCGCGACCGGCGCTGAAAAAGAACGGACCGGGCACGAAGGCCACGCCCCGCCGCACCGCCTCCAGGAACAGCTCGGTTGAGGACGGTCCTTCGCGCGGCAGCTCGAGCCACAGATTGAAGCCGCCGTCGGGCGGGTCGAAGCTGACGCAGCCGGAAAGCGACCGCCCCAGGGCAGTGACCAGCGCGTCGCGGCGTTCGCGATAGACCGCGCGAGCACGGCCAAGGTGCGTGTCGAGGTCGCCGCCTGCCACGAGCCGGTGCAGCGCGCGCTGTACGAGCGCGTCGGAGGACAGGTCGCTCGCGTACTTGGCCGCCACCAGCTTTTCGAAGACGGGAGCATCGGCCACCAGCCAGCCGAGCCGCAGGCCGGCCGCGACCAGCTTCGAGAACGTGCCCAGGTGGATGACGTAGCCGGCGTGGTCCTCGGCTTTGAGCGAAGGCGGCGCGGCATGTCCGTCGAGGGGGATGAAACCGGCCGAGTCGTCCTCGACGAGCGGCAGGTCGTACGTGGCGGCGATACGCAGCAGCGCGCGGCGCTTCTCAGGGCTGAGACTGCGGCCGGTCGGGTTCTGGTACGTCGGCATGCAGTACAGCAACTTGGGATGGTGGCGCTGGATCAGGGCGGGCAGGGCTTCGACGCGCAGACCGTCGGCCTCGATTGGCACCCCGATGACCCGCGCGCCACGCGCGCGGAAGGCCTCGAGCGCGCCCAGAAAGCTGGGTTGTTCGACCAGCACCGCGTCGCCGGCGCCAACGAACACTTTCGCAGCGAGGTCGATGCCCTGCTGGCAGCCGCTGGTCACGCACACCATGGACTGATCGATCGCCAGACCGCGCTGGCGCAGGAGCGTGGCAATGGCGGCGCGCAGCGGCGGGTACCCCGGCGTGGGGCCCACCTGGAGCGCCGCCGCGCCATCGTGTGCGAGCGTGTCCGAAAGCGCTCGCTGCAGCGGCTCGACAGGCGCCAGGTCGGGCGCGGCCACGCTGGCGGCGAACGACACCAGTCCTGGCTGGCTGGCCAGTCGCAGCAGGTCTCGATTGGCGGGCGGACCTGGCGCGGCAGCCTGGCTGGCGAACGGCGGCAGGGCGCCGCCGGCTTCGAACGGCGCCAGTGGGTCTTCTTCGGCGCGCAGCGGCGGCGCGGCGACGAACGTCCCGCGGCCGATCTCGCCCCGCAGGTAGCCTTCGTCGACCAGCCGCTTGTAGGCGCCAGCCACGGTCTCGGGCGTGACGTTCAGCACCGACGCCAGACCGCGCACAGGCGGAAGCCGCTCGCCAGGCCCGAGCGAACCGGCCTGTACCCGCCGCCTGAGCTCGTCGATCAACTGCTGGCCCAGCGGATACCGCCGCCCCGCCGCCCGATCCAGCGCCAGCCCCAGCTCAATCGGCTCCGCCGTCGTCATTCGCCCTGGGGATTGTACGGCTAATCAAGTCCCGAAGCAGTACGCCACGGCGGTCCCCCTCGTGATCGCTGCGCCCCCTCTGGAAAGAACGGGTCCCCTCCGGGGTAGAAAAGGGGGGTCCCCTCCGGGGTACACGAGGGGGTCCCCTCCGGGTAGAAAGGTGGGTCCCCTCTGGGGTAGATGCCAGGGCCGGCCGCTGGGAGTTCGCCCATCCCGACCTGGGGCTGTATAGACAAGGGATCCCCTCCGGGCTAGACAAGGCGTCCCGTCTGGGCTAGACAAGGCGTCCCCTCTGGGCTAGACGAGGCTCCCCTCTGGGGTAGACAAGGGGTCCCCTCCGGGGTACACAACGGGTCCCCTCCGGGGGAGAAAAATCAAACCACTTCGATGCGCGCGGCGCGGTCAGTGAAGGCGCCGACGCGGCGGGCGGCGGGGACGCCGTGGGCATGGAGCTGCGACAGCAGCGCGTCCGCGGCTGCGGCATCCACGGCGATGAGCAGGCCGCCGGAGGTCTGCGCGTCGGCCAGCACCAGCCGCTGCGCCGGCTCGAGCCGCTCCGACCAGTCCATGAACGACTCCACCGACGTCAGATTGCGGCGGGTGCCGCCAGGCACCACGTCCCGGCGCACGAAATCCCAGGTCTCGTCCAGCACCGGAACGTCGTCCACAGACACGCGTGCGCCAACCGAGCCGGCGCCCAGCATCTCCGACAGGTGCCCCAGCAGCCCGAAGCCCGTCACGTCGGTGGCCGCGTGCACCGCATCGCCAAACGTCAGCATCGCCTCGCTGGCGGCGCGATTCAGCGTCGACATCGCCTCGACCGCGCGGGCGATGGTCTCGTCGGAAGCCAGCCCGCGCTTGATGGCGGTCGTCAACACGCCGATGCCCAGCGGTTTGGTGAGGATCAGCGCGTCCCCCGCTCGGGCGCCGACATTTCTGATGACGCGCTCGGGGTGCACCGTGCCCAGGGCCACCAGCCCGTACTTGGGCTCGGGATCGTCGACGCTGTGGCCGCCCAGGATGGCCACACCCGCCTCGCCGACTTTGGCCGCTCCGCCCTGAATGACCTGCTCGAGCACCTCGAGCGGCAGCGTGTCGCGTGGGAAGTTGACCACGTTGAGGGCAAAGATCGGCCGGGCGCCCATGGCGTACACGTCGCTCAGGGCGTTGGCCGCGGCGATACCACCCCACGTGTAGGCATCGTCCACGACCGGCGTGATGTAGTCGATGGTGGCCACGAGCGCCACGTCTGGACTGATCTGGTAGACGGCGGCGTCGTCGGCCAGCGCGGCGCCAACCAGCGCCTGGGCGTCGACGACCGCGGGTAGATGGCGCAGCACCTGCGCCAGCTCAGTCTTGCTGAGCTTGCACGCTCAACCAGCGCCGTGGCTCAAGCTCGTCAGCCGCGGAAACTGGACGTGCGGATGCTTTGCGCCCGTCATGCTCGCCACCCCCTTCCTTCTCAGTCTGACCGTGCATTATGGGGCTTGTGGACGTCCCTGATGGGGGCTTCTGGACATCCCTGTTGACACCCGTGCGCGGGGTGGGGTAGCACGATGCTGTACCAGGCCGGGGGTGGATGTATGGACGGTGAACCACGAGGGTTCTCGCGCCGACAGTTTTTGGCCAGAAACGCTTGGGTCGTAGGGCTTGCGCTCGCCGCGTGCGCGCCAGCGCCGACCTCCAATCCACCCGCCTCCAGCGGGGGCGCGCAGCCGACCAGTCCGCCAGGTGGCGCCGCACCAGCGCCCACCCCGGCCGCCGCTGCCGCGGCCACTCCCGCGGCTCAGATTGCAGCGCCTTCAGCCGGAGTGTTCAACGTGTGGTTCTCGGCCAACTGGAACGAGATCACCGACAAGGCCGTCGGCGACACGTTCACCGAATGGGGCCGCCAGAAGGGCGTCAAGGTCGAGTGGCAGTCGATCCCCGGCTCACCGCAACAGTTGGCCAAGGAATCGGCCTCGCTGGCTGCTGGCCAGCCACCCGAGCTGAACAACGCCAACCGCACCTACTGGTATAGCCAGGGTGAGATGGCCGATCTCAAAGAGCTGGTCGACAAGTTCAAAGACCAGGCCGGCGGCATGTACGAGATCGGCATCAGCTCCAACAAGGTCGCCAGTGGCGCCATTATCGGCGCCCCGTACGCCATCGACGTGTGGCCCGCCCACTGGCGCATGGATGTGATTGGCGCGGCCACGAACGGGCGTTTCTTCGATACCTACGAAGAGATGCTCCAGCTCGGTCCCAAGATTCAGCAGCCGCCGCGCACCTACCTGTACGCGATGGCCCTCGGCCACGAGGGCGATCACATGAACAACATCGCCACCGCCCTGTGGGCCTACGGCGGGCGCGTGGCCACCGAGCAGGGCGTGCCCGACATCCAGAACCCGGCCAACAAGGCCGGTATCGAGATGATCGTCAATCTGTTCAAGGCCAAGCTGATCCCGCCCGACACGTTCGCCCAGACGGTCACGTCGTGGAATAACGAGACGTACCAGAAGGGCCGCGGCCTGATCGCCGTGAACCCGGCCACGATCATGGGCTGGCTGCTCGTCAACGACAAAGACCTCGGCGACAAAACGGGCCTGTCGCTGCCACCCAAAGGCAGCGCCGGTTCCTTCGCGGAGGGTGCGTCGATCGCCTTCAACTATTACAAGAAGGCGCCCATGGCCAACCTGGCGCCGTCCGCGCTCGAATACTTCCTTCAGCCCGACAACCTCGAGCGGATCTCCAAGTCGGTCGAGGGTCGTTTCGTGCCCGTCTATCGCGACCACGCCAAGACCGACTTCTGGCAGACCAGCAAGTTCGCCGAGCTCAAAAAGATCGCCGAGTTTGGCCGCATCCGCGAGTGGCCGTCCGCTCCAGTGGCATGGTTGTCCGACGTACAGGACGCGCGCTACGTGCTGTCCGACATGATGCAGAAAATCATCAACGACAACATGCCCATCGAAGACGCGCAAGCCTGGGCGCAGACGCAGATGATGGACTCGTACACCAAGCTCGGGAAGGCCTGAGGTGTGGCCAACACACTCGCGAGACCGCTGAAGGTCTCACCCGGTGGGCGCTCCAGCGCGCTGCGCCGGGTGCTCGGCCCGGAGTGGCAGCTGGGCTGGCTGCTCGTGGCGCCGGTGGTGATCATCGTCAGCGCGCTGCTCATCTATCCCTTCTTCGACGCGATCCTGCTCAGCTTTCAGGAGCGGTTCATCGGCAAAACCGGTACATGGGTTGGCCTGGCGAACTACGCCGACCTGTTTTCGAGCACCAGCTCACCCTGGGTAAAAGCGCTGATCACCACCCTGGTGGTCACCGGCGGGGCTATCGCCACCAAGTTCGTGATCGGCATGGCGATGGCCTGCGTGTTGAACCAGGACCTGCCAGCCCGGAACCTGTGGCGCGGGATCATGTTCCTGCCCTGGGCAGTGCCCGCCGTGGTGGCGGCATACGTGTGGCGCTTCATGTTCGACACCACCGGACCGATCAACGGCGCCATCGCCAACTTCGGGCTTCTGGACGACTACATCTACTTCTTCAATGACGCGCGGCTGGCGGTGCCGGCGCTCATCGTGGTCATCGTCTGGGCTGGCACGCCGTTCTGGACGATGAACTTTCTGGCCGGTATGCAGGCGATCAGTCAGGAGCTGTACGAGGCGGCTGAGATCGACGGCGCGGATACGTGGCGACGGTTCCTGCACATCACCCTGCCGGGATTGCAGCCGGTCATTCTGGTAACCGCGTTGCTCTCTACGATCTGGACCTCGGCCAATCTGACGCCTATCTTCGTGTTGACCAACGGCGGCCCCAATTACGCGACGACCACCCTGCCGCTGCTGTCGTACTTCACCGCCATTCCCGGCCACCAGCTTGGCGCCGGCGCCGCCATCGCCATGACGATGGTGCCCTTCTACCTGGTGCTGGTGCTGTTCCTCACCCGACGCATGCTGCGTCAGGAGTAGTCCGATGGCAGTCGCTGCGCAGGCCGCCTCACGTGCGCGCGGCCGATCTCGAAGCTCTACCCGCGCCGGCCGTCGCGCCATCGGCCGCGGTTGGATCGTGGCCACGTACGTAGCGCTGGTGATATTCCTGCTGTGGACCATCATCCCGTTCATCTGGATGATCCTGGCCTCGCTCAAGACCAACCGCGAAATCTACGACGACTTCACGCTCCTGCCGAAGACGCTGTACTTCGGCCACTACGTCACGCTGTTGGGCGGCAAATT
>CBJLVJ010000051.1:0-9588 GCA_966426465.1 uncultured bacterium
GTCTGCTGGACCTCGACGTCGCGGGGCACCAACAGGCGCGCGTGAACCCGCTCCGCGCGCTCGTGCGCCTGGCCGGCGGCCTGTCCTCAGTGAGCACCGGTGTCTCGGCCCTGGCCGTCTCAACCGAAGCCGGGCGAGTCACGACCGTGCAGACCAGCGCTGGCGAGTTTCGACCCGCGCACGTCGTCTTCGCCACCGGCTTGCCACCCCGCCTGGACGGTCTGACCCTCGACGTGCCGGCGACCGAGGTCAAAGGGCACATGCTGGCCAGCAAGCCCACGCCTATGGCAGCGCCCGAGGTGGTCGCCGATATCGCCAAAGTCATTGAAGACGGGCGGCTGCTGATCGGCGGCACGCTCGACCTCGACGACCACGAGCGCGTGGTGCGCGACGAGGTGGTCGAGCGCATGTGGGCAGAAGTGGTGGCCCTGTGGCCCGCCGCGCGTGAGGTCGGCATTGGCTATCGCTGGGCGTGCTTTCGACCTGCCCACCCCGACCGCTTGCCGGTCATCGACCGCGTCCCATCGCTGAGCAATGCCTGGTTGACGTCGGGCCACTACAAGACTTGCATCCTGAATGCCGCCGCCACCGGCCGCGCGCTGGCCGCGTGGATGCGCACCGGCGAGCGCCCACCCGAAGTCGCCTCGTTCAGCCTCAGCCGCCTGCTCGAGCCTGCTAGCTGACGAGCGTGCACGGCTGATTCAATCACCACAGGCGGGGTCCAATAGACTCGGATCACGGAGTTCGACGTGTTGCTTCAGCCTAGCGCGAGCTATAGCTTCATCCTGCGGACCGAGACCAGTACCCGACCTGGCACGCTGGGCCGGGTGACGACCGCCATCGGCGAAGAGGGCGGCGACATCGGCGCCATCGACATCGTGCGCGCCGGCCACGGCAAGATGGTGCGCGACCTGACCGTCGCCGCGCGCGACGAGGCCCACGCCGAGACGATCGTGCAGCGCGTTCGGGGCCTCGACGGGATCACGGTCATGCACGTGACCGACCGCACCTTCCTGGTCCACCTGGGCGGCAAGATCGAGGTGACCAGTCGCGTCCCGGTCAAGTCGCGCGACGACCTGAGCATGGTCTACACACCTGGCGTGGCGCGCATCTGCCAGGCCATCCACCGCGATCCGATGCAGCAGTGGACGCTGACCGTCAAGCGCCACATGGTCGCTGTCGTCACCGATGGCTCGGCCGTGCTCGGCCTGGGCAATATCGGTCCGGCCGCC
Source organism: uncultured bacterium (assembly GCA_966426465.1). Classification (GTDB taxonomy): domain Bacteria; phylum Chloroflexota; class UBA6077; order UBA6077; family CF-72; genus CF-72. Next base: position 1,233 of record CBJLVJ010000051.1, read on the forward strand.
GCGCAGCCAGTCATGGAAGGCAAGTGCATGATCTTCAAGGCCTTCGCCGACCTGGATGCCTTCCCGATCTGCCTGGCGACCCAGGAGCCCGAGGAGATCATCGAGACCGTGCGGCTGCTGGCGCCCGTGTTCGGCGGCATCAACCTGGAGGACATCGCCGCGCCCAAGTGCTTCACGATCGAGGAACGACTCCGCGGCGAGCTGGACATCCCCGTCATGCACGACGACCAGCATGGCACGGCGGTGGTCGTGCTGGCCGCGCTCAAAAACGCGCTCAAGGTGGTTAGCAAGCGCATCGAAGACGTGTGCATCGTCATCAGCGGCGTCGGCGCAGCGGGCGTGGCGACCGCCCGCATCCTGATGGCCGCGGGGGCGCGTCGGGTGATCGCGTGCGACCGCTCAGGCGCGATCTACGCCGGGCGCACCCAGAACATGAACGTCTACAAGGAACGGCTGGCCGAGATGACCAACCTGGAACGAGAGCAGGGCAGCCTGCAGGAGGTGCTGCGCGGCGCCGATGTCCTGGTCGGCCTGTCCGGGCCGGGCGTGGTGTCGGCCAGCGACGTGGCAGCCATGGCTCCGGACGCGATCGTCTTCGCCCTGGCCAACCCGATTCCGGAGGTCCAACCTGAAGCGATTGCGGGCGTGGCGCGGGTGATCGCCACGGGTCGCAGCGACTACCCGAATCAGATCAACAACTCGCTGGCATTCCCGGGCATCTTCAAGGGTGCACTCGACGTGGAGGCGACCGACATCGACGAGGGCATGAAGATCGCTGCCGCCGACGCCATCGCCGGGCTGATCGGCCCCGACGAATTGAGCGAGGAGTACATCGTGCCGAGCATGTTCGATCGGCGCGTCGCAGACGCCGTCGCTCAGGCCACGCGCGAGGCCGCCTACGCCAGCGGCTTGGCCCGCAAGCCCCGCCCCACGAGCGCCTAGCCCATCAGGCAGTGCCGGCAAGCGCGGGCGCGGGCCGCATCGCGGCGCGCAGGGCGGGCACGGCCGCCTCGGGTTGCTCGGGCGAGACGCTGACCTCGGCGTACTCGCCCCGATGTCGTCGCAGCCACGCGTCCAGAATCGACAGGTCGTCCAGCTCGTCTTTGCTGACGTGTGGATTCCACGCTGCGCCGAAGACACGCCGCAGCAGATGGCGCAGGTGCGACGGCGTCGCGCGCAGCGGCAGCGAGACCTCTTCGACCAGCCGCCCGCCGCGGATCAGCAACAGCCGCGCGCGGTCATGCTGGCGATCGGGTGTGACCAGGACCACGTTGCGCCCGGTGAACTCGGTCATACGCTGCTGGACGCTGATGACCTGTTCGAGGTCACGCAGCCGATCGCGCAGCTCGGCCGCTTCCTCAAATCGCAGCTCGTCGCCTAACGCGTCCCGTTTGCTGGCCGCACGATCGAGCACGCCCCGCTGCTCGCCGCGCAGCACTCCGACGGCTTCGGCCACCACCGCGCCGTAGTGCTCGCGCGAGACCGCTCCCACACACGGGCCCAGACACTTCTTCATCTCCAACAACGGGCATGCCGACTGGCCCGGCTTCAGCGTCCCTGAGCACTGCCGCAACCCGAGCTGCTCGTTCAGGAATACCACCGCCGAGGAGACCGCGCCCGCCCGACGGAACGGTCCAAAATAGACGGCCCCATCGGACGGTCGCTCGCGGGTCGCTTCCAGGCGCGGGAAGGGATCGTTCAGATCGACCTTGATGAACGGATAGTCGTGGTAATCGCGCAGCAGGCTATTTGCCTCAGGCAGATAGCGCTTGACCAGCTTGGATTCGAGCAACAGCGCTTCCAGCTCGGAGCTCGTCTCGATGGCTTCGACGTCGGCGATGTGCGGCAGGCGGCGACGCAGGCGCGGCTGGGCTGAGCTGCGCGCGGTGCCGGAGGGTCGCAGGTGGGTGCGCACCCGCTGACGCACGTTCACGCTCTTGCCGACGTACACCACCCGTCCGTGCAGGTCCTTCAGCAGATAGACACCGGGCGTGGTCGGCAGACTGGCAACCTGGGCCTCATCGACGCGTCCCTTGTGGTGCCTGGCGCTGACCGGCTGGTGCTGCATGCGTAGCAGGCTCTCCAGCGCATCCACCCCGCGCTCGACGGCGACCGCCAGCAGGTGTTGCAGCAGACTCAGCGTGGCCTCCGCGTCTGGCCCGGCACGGTGACGCTGGACGAAGCTGAAACCCAGGAACGCGCACAGGCTGTCGAGGCGGTAGCTGTGCAGGCCTGGAATCAGGCGGCGCGACAGCCGAAGCGTGCACAAGCGCTCGCCCTGCCACGCCACGCCGGCGCGTGCGAAGGCGCTGCTCAGGAAGTTGCAGTCGAAGCTGGCGTTGTGGGCGACCACGACGGCGCCATCGACGAAGCGCCGCAGGTCCGGCAGCAGCGTGTCGAAACGCGGTTTGCCGTGCACCAGGGCGGCGTTGATGCCTGTGATGCGCGTGACGATGGGCGGGATCGGCACCCCCGGTTCGACGAGCCGCTCGAGTCGATCCTGCACGACGCCGTTCTGCACGCGAATCGCGGCGACCTCCAGGACGCGGTCGTAGACGGCGCTGCCGCCGGTCGTCTCGAGGTCGACGACGACGAAGGGAGTCTCCGCCAGCCAGGCAGGCGCCATTCCGGTCAATCCACGGTAGACCGCCGTTCCGGCACGGCTCAACAGGTGGCGGCGGGTCTGTGACGATGCCGTGACACGCCGCACGTGTCATCCTGAGCCTGCGGCTAGACTTCAACGATCGTGTTCAAGCGCCTGCTGATCGCCAACCGCGGCGAGATCGCCGTGCGCGTCATCCGCGCGTGCCGCGAGATGGGCATCTCGCCCGTGGCTGTGTACTCCGACGCCGACGCCCACGCCCTCCACGTGCGCATGGCGGACGCCGCGTATTCCATCGGGCCACCACCTGCCACCGACAGCTACCTGCGCATCGACCGCGTCCTGGACGCGGCGCGGCGGGCGGGCGCCGAGGCCATCCACCCCGGCTACGGCTTCCTTTCGGAGAATGCTGACTTCGCCCAGGCGTGCGCCGACGCCGGAGTTGTCTTTGTCGGACCACCCCCCAGGGCGATGCGCGACCTGGGCCTGAAGACGGCCGCCCGCAAACTGATGCAGGCGGCCGACGTGCCGGTCGTGCCCGGCACGCGCGAACCGCTCGCCACAATCGAGGACGTCAAGCAGGCCGCCCAGGACATTGGCTTTCCGATCGCCTTGAAGGCGGTCGCCGGTGGAGGGGGTAAGGGCCTGCGCATGGTCGCCGAGCCGTCACACCTCGAGGCCGCCTTCCGCCAGGCCACGAGCGAAGCCGGCGCCGCGTTCGGCAACGCCGCGGTGTACCTGGAACGCGCCATCGAGCGCCCGCGCCACGTCGAGGTCCAGATCCTGGCCGACCAGCACGGCAACTGCGTCTGGCTGGGCGAGCGGGACTGCTCGATTCAGCGTCGCCATCAGAAGGTGCTCGAAGAATCGCCGTCGCCCGCGGTCACCCCCGAGCTACGGGCGGAGATGGGCGACGTCGCAGTGCGCGCCGCGCAAGCCGCCGGCTACACCAATGCGGGCACGGTCGAATTTCTGCTGGCGGCGGATGGCAGCTTCTATTTCCTGGAGGTGAACGCGCGACTCCAGGTCGAGCATCCGGTGACAGAGGAAGTCACGGGCATGGACCTGGTACGCGAACAGGTGCGGGTCGCTGCCGGCGAACCGTTGGGGTACGACCAATCGGCCATTCAGCGGCGTGGCTACGCCGTCGAGTGTCGCATCTATGCGGAGGACCCATCCTCCGGGTTCGTGCCGTCAACCGGCCGGCTCGTCGGGTATCGACCGCCGGGTGGGCCTGGCGTGCGCGTGGACTCCGGCGTCGAAGAGCAGGGCGAGATCAGCGTGTACTACGACCCGATGATCGCCAAGCTGATCGTGCGAGCCACCGACCGTCAGCACGGGCTCGAGCGCATGGCCCGCGCGCTGCGCGAGTTCCTCGTCCTGGGTGTCAAGACGAGCATCCCGCTGCACCTGTGGTTGATGGCTCACCCCGAGGTGCGCTCGGGCCAGGTGGATACCGGTTGGCTCGAGCGCACGTGGTCGGCCGCTGACGCGCAGTCGCTGGTCACTGCGGAGGAGGTCGAAACAGCCGGCATCGCCGCGGCTATGCTCGTCGAAGCCAGCCGCCCGGCGGCTGTGGTGATGTCCGCCGCTGATGGCCGCGGCGGTGTTGACTCGGCGTGGCGACTTTCGGCTCGCCAGAGGGCGCTGCACTGAGCCGCATGGCCGAGACCGTCTACCAGGTGACGATTGGCGATCGCGTGCTGCGCATCCAGCTCAGACGCAGCGAGGACGGCTCGTTCGTGCGCGTGGACGGCGGCGAGGAACGCCGAGTCGACGTCGGCGCCAGCAACGGCGCACTGCACTGGCTCGTACTCGGCGATCGGCGCGCCGAGTTTCTGGCCACGCGAGTCGAGGACGAAGTGATCGTCACGCTGAACGGGCTCGAGCACCGCGCCGAAGTGGTCGACGAGGCGCGCGCCCGCCTCGCCTCGGTTGCCGGAGGTCATGCGGCGGCCCACGCTCGCCGCGAGCTCCGCGCGCCCATGCCGGGCCTGCTCGTCAAACTGCTGTGCCAGCCCGGCGACACCGTCGCCGCCGGCCAGCCGCTGGCCGTGCTGCAGGCGATGAAGATGGAAAACGAGCTGTCGCTGCCGCATGGTGGCACCGTGCTAGCCGTCCAGGCCCAGCCCGGCCAGACGGTCGAGCAAGGCCAGGTGCTCGTCGTGCTCGAATAGCTTTCAGCACGGACGGGTAGACTTGATCCCCACTGACAGCCGAAGGCTGATAACCCAGGAATGCGCGCCGAAATCCTGTCGATCGGCACCGAGCTGCTGCTCGGCCAGATCGTCGACACCAACGCCAACTACCTCGCTCAGCAGCTGCCGGCGCTGGGCCTCGACCTGTACTACGTCTCGCAGATCGGCGACAACCTGCAGCGCCTGGCCGACGCCTTCCGCCGTGGGCTCGAACGCTCCGACGTGATCATCGCCACGGGCGGCCTCGGCCCGACCGAAGACGACCTGACCCGCGAGGCCATCGCCCAGGTCATGGGCGAGCGCCCGGAGGTCCAGCCGCACCTCGAACTGGCGCTGCGCGAGTTCTTCACCCGACGTGGCCGAAATATGCCCGAGCGCAACGTCAAACAGGCCACCACCATCCCATCAGGAACGTATCTGCCGAACCCCATCGGCACAGCCCCCGGCTGGTGGGTCGAGCGCGACGGCAAAGTCATTGTCGCCATGCCCGGCGTGCCGCACGAAATGCACAAGATGTGGGAGGAGCAAGCCCAGCCTCGGCTGGCCCGACTGATCACCGGTGGCGCAATTGTCTCGCGCACGCTCAAGCTCGCCGGTATCGGCGAATCCCACGCTGAGGAAGCCCTCGGCGAGCTGACGCGCTCGACCAATCCAACGCTGGCCACGTACGCCAAAAGCGACGGTATTCACCTGCGTCTGACAGCCAAAGCGGCCACGCGGGCGCACGCAGAGCGTGAGCTCGACGAGTTCGAGCCGCGCGTTCGACAACGCGTGGACGAGTGGCTGTACGGCCGCGAGAACGACTCCTTTCCTGCCGTTGTGGGCGGCATGCTGCGCCAGCGCGGGTTGAAACTGGCCGTGGCCGAAAGCGCCACGGGCGGCGCTCTGGCGTCGTTGATCACCGAGGCGCCCGGCGCGTCGGACTACTTTCTGGCGGGCTACGTGGCGTACTCGGCCGCCGCCAAGGAAGCGCTCGGCGTGAGCTCCAGCCTGCTGCGCGAGCACGGCACCATCGGCGCCGAGACCACCAGCGCGTTGGCAGCCGCGGCTCGGCTGGCCGCGGGCGCCGATGTGGCTGTAGCCACCACTGGCAACGCGGGTCCAGATCCGGCCGAGGACAAGCCCGTTGGCCAGCTGTACATCGTGGTCGATCTGGACGGCCGCCAGGTGTGCCAGGAAACGCGCTATTCCACCACGCGTGCCGAATACAAACGACGTGGCGCGCTGGAGGCGCTGCACCTGTTGTGGCGCGAGCTGAAGCGCCTGCCATGACCTCCAGCTCGGCTGAGGAATGGCGCCAATCGACACTGAAAAAGGCGCTCGAGCGCACGCCCGAGCGTGACGTCCCGTTCGAGACGACTTCGCACATCCCACAGCAGGTCGCCTACACCGGCGATGACCTGGCCGCGGCGCAGTGGGACGAGCGCGAGCGTCTCGGCTACCCCGGCGAATATCCCTTCACGCGGGGTGTCCAGGCGACGATGTACCGCGGCCGACTGTGGACGATGCGCCAGTACGCGGGCTACGCCTCGGCCGAGGAGTCGAATGCGCGCTATCGCTACCTGCTCGAGCGAGGGCAGACGGGCCTGTCGGTGGCGTTCGATCTGCCGACGCAGATGGGCTACGACGCCGATCATCCGATGGCCGAAGGTGAGGTCGGCAAAGTCGGCGTCTCGATCTCGTCGATCGAAGACATGCAGCTGCTGCTGCGCGATATCCCGCTCGACCGGGTCACCACGTCGATGACGATCAATGCCACGGCGCCGATCCTGCTCGCGCTGTACGTGGCCGTTGCCAAACAACAGGGCGTCGAACCGCGCGCATTGAGCGGCACCGTGCAGAACGACATTCTCAAGGAGTACGTCGCGCGAGGCACGTACATTTACCCGCCGCGACCGAGCCTGCGGCTGATCACCGATCTTTTCGCGTTCTGCGCGCGCAATGTGCCGCAATGGAACACCATCTCTATCAGCGGTTACCACATGCGCGAAGCTGGCGCGACTGCCGTTCAGGAGCTGGCATTCACGCTTGCCAACGGCATCGAATACGTTAATGCGGCCTTGCGTGTTGGACTGCGCATCGATGATTTCGCGCCGCGCCTGGCATTCTTTTTCGATAGCCACAACAACCTGCTCGAAGAAGTCGCCAAGTTTCGCGCGGCTCGGCGCATGTGGTCGAAGATCATGCGCGAGCGATTTGGCGCGCGAGATCCCCGTTCCTGGATGCTGCGATTTCACACCCAGACCGCCGGCGTTACGCTGCAGGCGCAACAGATCGACAACAACGTGGTACGCGTTGCGGTGCAGGCGCTCGCGGCAGTGCTGGGCGGCACGCAGTCACTGCATACCAACGCCAAGGACGAGGCGCTGGCACTTCCAACCGCGCAAAATGCCGAGCTTGCGCTGCGCACACAGCAAGTTCTGGCGTATGAAAGCGGTGTTGCCGACGTGGTCGATCCACTCGCCGGCTCGTACTACGTTGAATCGTTAACAGACGAGATCGAACGTCGCGCGTGGGAGTACATCAAGCGTATCGACGAGCGCGGGGGTGCGCTGGCGGCTGTTGAGGCCGGCTATATTCAGTCAGAAATCCAGGAAGCAGCCTACGAATATCAGTGCCAGGTAGAGCGCGGCCAGCGAATTATTGTCGGCACGAATCGCTTTCAACGCAGCGAGCCAGAGCCAACGCCCGAGATCTTGAGCGTCGATCCGACTGTGCGACAGCGTCAAAGTGAGCGCCTGGCAGCCTTGCGAGCGCGACGAGACAACGAACGTGCTCGTAACGTGCTCGAACATCTTCGAGCGGCGGCAAGCAACGAATCCGAGAACTTGCTACCGTTGATTGTAGACGCCGTCGAAGCGTACTGCACCTTAGGTGAAATTTCTGATACTTTTCGGGCAGTGTGGGGCGAAGCACGCGACTTCGGGCACATTTAAAGCCTCCCAACGTGTATGATCAACGCTGCATTCCGTGAATAAACTCCTCGTCACCGGGAGGAATGTGCGTGCCCGTGCAGATTCGCAAGCTGTCGACAGATGAGGCCGCCAAAGTGTTTCCAAAGCGCGGACAGATGGACCTGTCCGAGTATGCCGACGCCTTGCGCGAGTTGCAGCCCGGTGATGCTGCCGAGATCGAGCTTGGGTCTTTGTCGAGTCGTGCGCTGAAGCGGCGGCTTGGCCAGGCTGCAAAACAGACCGGCTATTCGCTCAAGTGGGCGCGCGACGGTGGCACCGGCGTGTTGCGCTTTCAGGTGCGTGAAGCGCGCGGGGGGCAGACCAGGGCACGCAACGGACGCCGGGGCCGGCGCCGCAAGACCGAGTAAGCGCCGCGGGCTGGACTGCCGTCGGCCGAGACTTTCGGCCGTTGTAACAAGGCCGTACTGCCTCCCGCGACGCCTTTTGTGGGTGCGCCCTGATCGCTAGAATCGGCCTCGGAACCGAGGAAATTCGATGAGCGACTCTGACTACGAACGCGCTGTATTGTGGGTACCAGATCCGAGCAGCCCGGCCGGCTGGATCCGGCGCAAAGTATGGGCGGACGAGCCGAAGCGCAAGAC
>CBJLVJ010000052.1:0-9537 GCA_966426465.1 uncultured bacterium
GATGCGCGCCACGACCTGTGCATGGTGCGCTACCACCTGTGGCGGGTCGAAGACGGTCGGCTCGCGGCCGAAGTACGCGAGCAACACCCGATGCGCTACTTCTTCGCGCCCGAGCTGGAGCTGTTCCTGTCCGCCGCCGGCTTCGAGCTGGTTCGCCTGGGGGCATTTCCCGCAGTCGAGGACGAGCCGAGCGAGGCAACGTGGAACGTCGCGATTGTGGCGCGAGCAATCGGGTGAAGCTGGCCTATCCAGTCGCCGCGCAGCCCAGACGCGCTTCGCTGGGCGCGCGGCTCGTCGCGAGCCGGCATGAGGCGCCGGCCGCCCTGGCGCTGAGTGCGGCGCTGGTGTGGGTCGCCCAGTTCCACCACTTCCGTGACTTCGGTCTGTACGAGGACGACTACTGGTTCGTCTCGGAGGCCATGGGCAAGGACCCGTCCTACCTGGCCAGCCGCTTCCAGACCGCGTTTACCACGCTACCGCAGGGTCGACCCTTCGGCTTTTTCCTGCCGGACCTGCTGTCGTTCATCGGCGACCGGCTGGGCGGTTTGCCGGCGATCTACGTGCTCGGCTTCGCGGTGGTCACGCTCAACACATTCCTGTGCTATCGGCTCCTGCGCGCACGGGTCCCGGCAGCCCCCGCGGCGGTGGGCGCGGCAGTGTTCTGCCTGTTCCCCGCCGACACCACGAAAATCCTGCTCACCCACGACTTCCAGCTACAGCCGGCGCTCACGTTCGCGCTGCTCGCCGGACTGGCCTACGCGGCCGACCGACGCTGGCTGGCGTACATCCTCGGCGCAGGTGCGCTGCTGTCGTACGAGTCGGCTTACCTCGCGCTGTTCGCGCTGCCGCTGTTCTTGGGAAGGTGGGACCGCCACCTGCTCGTCGAGCAGGCTCGCCACGTGCTCGTCCTTGCATGCGTGGTGGTCGGCGCGGTGATGGTGCGCTTTGCCGTCGGCGAAGGTCGGGCCACCGCCTCCGTTGGAAGCGTCGCGGACATCCTGCCTCCGCTGGTCGGCTCGCTCGTTCTCGGGCCGGCGCGCAGCCTGGCGGGGATGTTCTACGGACCCCTGCGCGCATTGCCGGGCGGGGACGTCGAAGTGCTCGCGGCGGCTGCGCTGGTGGCGGTCGGGTCTGCTGTGGTGCTCCTCGCGCTGCACGACGAACGTCGCGCCATGGACCGCGGCGGTGCGGCGCAGGTTGTGGCGGCGGGAGCGGTCATGCTGATCCTCGGCTATGGCCTGGCCTTCACCCATTTCCCGCCCAACGCGCTGGTCGGCCGCGGCACGTCGGTCCATCTCGGTGCGACGCTGGGGATGTCGGTGCTGGCGGCCGGCCTGGCGTGGCTGCTGCTCGGTACTCGGGCACGCCTGGCTACGGCCGTGCTGGCCGGCTACCTCGCGCTTGCCTCGGGCTATTACGTCATCGTGGGCCGCGACTTCGTGCACAGCTGGCAACTGCAGCGCGCCTTCTGGCAGCAGGTGGCGGCGTGCTGTTCCGATCTGCGCGACGGGACGGTCCTGCTGTACGAGCTGAATTCGTCGGAGGAGCCGACGTTCATCTTTGCCAACTCGTGGGCGGACGCGCTGGTGCTGGGCGAGACGTTCACCTTCCCGAAGACCTGGTCGAACCCGCCGCGGCTGTTCAGTCTGACGGAGTGGGCCGACCGCGTTCAGCCGGATGGCGATCGGCTGCGGTGGTGGGTGCCGGCCGCGTCGTGGGACGAGCACTGGGAAGAGCTGCCGCAAGGCAACGTGATCCTGCTGCGGCGCGGGCCTGATGGCGCCCTCGCCCGTGTGACTGGCGCGGTCGATGTCGCCGGCCGCTGGCTGCAGCTGAAATCGCCCGACCCGCCCGCCGCCTGGCCACCTGCGCAGCTGCACGACCCGCTGCTCAGGTGAGCTTTCGCTACGCCGCGCTCGCCACCCGCAATACCGAGTTCTACGCCGACCGAGTGTTCGATGCGCAGGCGATCGCTGCCATGCGCCCGTCGCTCCGGCCGATGGCCACGCCATGGCTGAGCGTCCACGCCGCGGCGCGCCAGCGCGGCCTGCGCATGCTTACGGCAGATCGCGTCGACAAAGAGGCGATCGATCCGCGCGAAGTCCTGGTGATCGCCTACGACTGGACGCCCGACGCCGAGCGACTGATCGCCCGTGGCGCCCGACCCGCCGTGCTCGTGTCGTTCGAGCCGCCAGTTATCGCGTGGTGGCTGTACTACCACCTCGAAACGGTCAGCGCGCGCTTTCCGCACACCTTCCTGTTCGAGGGGGCTCGCGAGCGGGTCGCGCCAACCACGTGGTTCCACCCGCTGTACTTCCCGCAACCGTGCCCGCCGCCGCGGCCGACCGGCCGATCCTGGTCCAAGCGGCGTTTCCTGGTCATGATCAACAGCAACAAGGCATTGCCGCGCGTACGAGAGCTGGCGCGCTGGTTGGACCGTCCGCGCGAGCTGTCGGTGGCGCGCTCGATCGCCGGGCTCAGGTATCGTCCGATCGCGCGGGACCGCTACCACGCCCGACTGCGGGCGATCGAGGCGTTCGCCGACCGTGGCGACTTCGACCTGTACGGCGAAGGCTGGCACAGCCGCCACCCGGCCATCGAGCCGGCGCTGCACGCCGCCGCCCAACGGGCGTACCGAGGCACGGTCCAGGACAAGCTCAGGCTGCTGGCCGGCTACCGTTTTGCGCTGGTGTATGAAAACACCCGCTTCTCGGGCTATATCTCCGAGAAGCTGTTCGATTGCTTTTTTGCCCGCTGTATTCCGATCTACAGCGGTGCGCCCGACATCGCCCAGTACGTGCCGCCGGCCGCGTTCATCGACGTGCGCCAGTTCCCCTCGTTCCCCGAGCTCGAGCGCTTTCTGCGCCACACCACTGAAGAGGACGCCAAGCGCTACGTCGACGCCGCGCACACCTTCTTGATCTCGCCGGCGTACGAAGCGTGGTGCGTGGACCACTTCGCCCGCGACGTCGTCGACGCGCTGGTCCAGGTTAGCGAACAATGATCGGCGTGCCCGACGCGTTGCGACCGACCGCCGAGGAAGCCTTACGCGCGTGGGCGGCCCGCGTGCAGGCCAACCGCGAGCAGGTCGACCAGTTTCGGGAAGCCAGCGCGGCCGATTTCTACGCGCCGATCGCGGGCATGTTCCGCGCCGATCCTCGGCGACGCGACGAGCCGACGCTCGAGGCCCTGCGTGAGCTGGTGCAGCCGACCGACATCGTGCTCGATATCGGCGCTGGCGGCGGACGCTACGCCCTGCCACTGGCGCTTGTGGCGCGCGAGGTGGTGGCCATCGAGCCGTCCGACGCGATGCGACGCGTCCTGGCCGAAGGCATGGCCGAGTCCGACATCCGCAACATCCGCGCGCTGAGTGGCCGCTGGCCGGAGGTCGCCGGCGAGATGACGGGCGACGTGGCGCTGATGTCGCACATTGGCTACGACGTGGCGGACATTGGCCCGTTCCTTGACGCCATGGACGGCGCTGCTCGGCGGGCCAGGATCGCCGTGCTGCTGTCTCAACCGCCGCCCACCGAGGCGGACCGCTTCTGGCCGCTGATCAACGGCGTGGAGCGCGCCGCGCTGCCCTCGCTGCCGGAGTTCCTGAGCGTGCTGCTGGCGCGTGGCCGCCTGTTCGAGGTGCATCTGGTCGACCGCTCGCCCCAGACCTACCAGCAGCCGGACCAGGCACTGGCCTGGCTGCGCCAGCAGCTGTGGACCGCGCCAGGCAGCCAGAAGGACACCCTGCTCGAACGCCTCGCCCGCGAGCGGCTCCAGGAGCGCGACGGCCGCTTCGCGCTGTCCTGGGAGCCGGTGCGGGTAGGCCTGGTCGTCTTCTAGCTTCGCGCCTTGCGGCGCTCCTTCAGCGCGGACACGAACTCGTGGATGGGCTGCGCCCCGAGGTCCCCCTGGCGGCGCTCGCGCACGCTCACGGTGCCGCCCTGCTGGTCGCGGTCGCCCACCACCAGCATGTACGGCACCTGTTGCGCCTGCGCGTCGCGAATCTTGGCCTGCATCTTCTCTCGGCGGGCGTCGACCTCCACGCGGAAATTCGCCGCACGAAGCTGCGCCGCCACGGACTCGGCGTACTCCAGGTGCCGGTCGGCGATCGGCACGACCACCGCCTGGACCGGCGCCAACCACAATGGAAATGCGCCGGCGTAGTGCTCGATCAGCACGGCCATGAAACGTTCGTACGTGCCGTAGATGGCGCGATGAATCATCACCGGCCGGTGCGCCTGGCCGTCCTCGCCGATGTACTCCAGCCCGAAGCGCTCGGGCATCTGGAAATCGAGCTGCGTCGTGTTCAGCTGCCACGGCCGGCCCAGCGCGTCCTGGATGTCCACGTCGATCTTCGGACCGTAGAAGGCGCCCTCGCCTGGCTTGACCTCGTACTGCAGATCGTTCTGCTCCAGCGCTGCCTGGAGGTCCGCCTCCGCGCGCTCCCAGACCGCCGGATCGCCGATGGCTTTGTCCGGCCGCGTGCTCAGGTAGTAGCGCGGCTCCAGGCCGAAGACGTCGTAGATCGCCTTCTGGAACTCCAGCACGCCGCGGATCTCCGCCTGGATCTGGTCCGGTCGACAGAAGATATGCGCATCGTCCATGGTCAGCTGACGCACGCGCAGCAGCCCGTTGAGCGTGCCGGAGCGCTCGTTGCGCAGCAGCCGATCCGTCTGCGCCAGACGTAGTGGCAGGTCGCGGTAGCTACGCGTCTTGAAGGCGAACACGCGCGTGGACTCCGGGCAGTTCATGGGTTTGAACGCGTAGTCCTCTTCCTCGACCTGCAGCTTGAACATGCCCTGCTCGTAGAAGTCCCAGTGCCCGGACTGCTTCCACAGGTCGGACTTGACCAGCGACGGCGTGCTGATCTCCTGGTAGCCGCGGCTGTCCAGCTCACGCTGCAACAGCGCGTCGAGCTCGTGGATGATGCGCAGCCCTTTGGGCAGCCAGAACGGTTGGCCTGGCGCGACCTCGTCGAAGAAGAACAGCTCCAGCTCGCGCCCGAGCTTGCGGTGGTCGCGCCGGCGCGCCTCTTCGACCTGCCACAGGTAATGATCGAGCTGGTCCTGCGTCGCCCACGCCGTGCCGTAGATGCGCTGCAGCATCGGTCGCTTTTCGTCGCCGCGCCAGTACGCGCCGGAAACGCTGGTGAGCTTGAACGGGCCTATGTCCGACGACCTGTCGACGTGCGGCCCGCGGCACAGGTCCACCCAGTGCGAGCCCGTCCGATAGAAGGTGATGCGCTCGTCCTCGGGCAAGTCCTGAACGATCTCGCGCTTGTAAGGGTTGTCCTCGTGCGCCGAGTAGTGCTCGATCGCCTGGGCCTTGGTCCATTCCTCGCGCTTGAACGGCTCGTCGGCCGCGATGATGGCGCGCATCGCCTCTTCGATGCGCGGCAGATCGTCCTCGCTGATCTTGGCCGGGATGTCGATGTCGTAATAGAAGCCGTTTTCGATCACCGGGCCGATGCCGAGCTTGCTGCCCGGGTACAGCCGTTGGACGGCTTTGGCCAGCACGTGCGCGGCCGAGTGGCGCATCACGTCGAGCCGCGCGTGCGAATCGCTGCTCCCGTTGTGACTCATTGAGGCGGAACCTCCTCTCGTGCGGTCAGCCATCGGCTCTGGCCCCGGCTGCCGGCAGACATGCGTCGGCGCCCTCTACCTGGGACGAGGGCGCCATCTCGCGGTTCCACCCAAGTTCGCCGACGCTTCGCTGCCACCTCGGGACTGCGTGCGTTCGGCGCGCTCTTGCGCATTAACGGTGCGCCACCGTGGCCAACTACTGGGCCTCACCACGATCGAGGCCGTTCGCCCGCCAGGCTCGCCGGTGGTTTTCGTCTGGGCCGTCCCGCGGGCCTTCCACTGTCGCCCGCTCGCTGAGGGCCGGCTGGCCAGGCTACTCGTCCGGGTCAGAGCCTCTGAACACGTATGGGAAGTTGCGCAGAATACTAACGCTCAGCACATGACAATTTCGAGTGCGCCACCGATCGTCGCGCGGACGAGGCCAGGTTGGCTGTTGCGCAAGCGCACGATCGCCGCGGCCGCCGTGCTTGGCGCGCTGTTCCTGGCGCTCGCGTTCGGCGACAGCGTGCGGGCCCGATTCGTGGCGGGCCCGGCCGCGCCGCACGGGCCCGCGCCGGTCGAGATCACGGCGCGCTTCGGCGGTGTGAGCCCGCAGGGTCAGTCAACCGGCTTTGCTGTTGCCGCGGACGGGACGTTAGCCGTGGTCGATCGCGGCCGACAGGTGGTCATTCGGCTGGACGCGAACGGCGAGCGCGTGGCCGAATGGGGGCCGCGCTTCGGTCCGGGCATCGTCGGCCAGGACCTGGTGGGCATCGCCGCCGACGGCGACGGCTGGTGGCTGCTCGATCGCGCCGCCCTGCACGTCCTGCGCCTCGACAGCCGGGGCCAGGCGCAACCCGACCGCACGCTCGACCTGGTCCCCCTGGGCACGTATGGCCCGAATGGGCTGGCGGCCAATGGTCGCGGCAACCTGTACCTGGCTGATACCGGGCGTAACCGCATCCTGGTGTTCAACGCGGGTGGTCCGTTGACGGGCACCATCGGCGATGCTGGTTCGGACCTGGGCAAGCTGAAGCAGCCGATGTTCATGGCCTTCGCGCCCGACGGCGCGCTGTTCGTGAGCGACTGGGAGAACGGGCGCATCGAGCGTTTCGACGCCGACCGTCGGGCCACCAATGCCTGGCCGCTGCCGGTGCACCCCTGGGGCGTCGCCGTCGACAACCTGGGGCGTGTGTTCGTGCCTGATGCCGACAACCGCGTCGTGCGCATGTTCGGTCCCGACGGGTCGCCGCTGGCCGAGCTTGGAGGCACCGGCGCATCGCCGATTCCGCTCGCCTCGCCGTCGCAGGTGGCACTGAGCCCGGACGCGAATCGGCTGTGGGTGCTCGGCACGGATGGACTGGCCAGGATCGACCTGTCGGCTTACGCCGACGTGCGACCCGCGCCGCCCGCGCCAGTCAATGCGCCGCTTGCGGCGGTGGGCGGGGTACTGCTCGTGCTGGCGGCAGGCGCCACCGTTCGGCCGCGCTGGCAAGCACGTCGCCTTCACACCGCAGACAGCGAGGTGATTCTGCCAGCGATTCGGGAGGCGCCCGCGCCCGAGGGCATCGTGCCGCTTGCCAGCGCCGCCCTGCTTGCCCTGGGCGCGCTGGAAGCGCTCGCGGCGGAGCTCTACGTGGCCGACCCGACGGCCAGGAGCGATCCGTGGCCCCGTCTGGGCGCGCTGGCCGCCGCGGGCCTCATCTTCGCCGCGGGCGCCGTGCTGAGCGCCCGCGCGCGGCCCTGGCGCTGGATCTCCCGTTGGCCCCGTGCCACTGTGCATGCGGCCCAATCGGTGAGCGATCTCGGGCTGGCCAGCGTCCTGCTCGCCGCCGGTCTGGCAGGCGCCGCCGCGATCACCTGGTGGCTCGGCCGCTTTCAGACGCCCGAAGCCACGCGTGGCGCGCTGTTCTGGCTGGGCGCGCTGCTTGTTGTCGTGGCCGCGCTGAGCGTGCGGGCACGGCTGCGGCGACCCACCCTGTGGACGCTGGTCCCGTGGGGCGTATTCGTGCTGGCGCTCGTGCCGCGCGCGTGGCACAACGCCGACCTGCCGTATGGGGTGTGGTTCGACGAGGCCGAGGCCGGCGTGCAGGCTCGCAAGTTCCTGCAGACCGGCGTCTTCACGCCGATCACCGACACCTACGGTCGCGACGCAAGCCTGTTCTACTACCTGATCGCCGCGGCGCAGGCGCTGATCCCCGACCCCGTTCTGGCCGGCCGACTGGTCGCGGCCAGTGTCGGTGCGCTGTGCGCGCCGGTGATGTACCTGCTCGGCCGTGAGCTGTTCGGGTGGCGGGTGGGCCTGCTCGCGGCGCTTGTCCTGGCGACCAGCCGCTGGCATCTGAACGTGTCGCGGCTCGGCTGGGATCCTATCTCCCTGCCGCTGTGCGCGACGCTGGCGTTCTGGTTGCTGGCGCGAGCCGTCCGCACGCGGCGCTGGAGCGACGCGGCATGGGCTGGGCTGGCGTTCGGCCTCGGCATGCACGCGTATGTCGGCTTCCGTCCGCTGCCGCTGGTCGGCCTGGCGCTCCTGGGCTGCGCCGCAATGCTGGCGCGGTGGCGGCTCACGCCCACCCTCGGACGGGTGGCCGCCTTCGGCGGAGCCGCGGCGCTCGCGGCGCTGCCGGTGCTGGTCTTCGCTGTCCAGGATCCGGCCGCGTTCAATGGCCGGCTCAGCCAGACCCTGATCCTGAACGAGCCTGTGTCCCAGGCGCAGAAGCTCGCCGAGCTGTGGACCAACCTGCAGAAGCACGCGCTCATGTTCCACATCGCTGGCGACCTGAACGGCCGCCACAACCTGCCGGGCGCACCGATGCTCGATGCCGCCAGCGGCCTGCTGCTGGTGCTCGGGCTTGCGCTCCTGCTGGTGCGGCCATTCGACTGGCGATCGATGCTCCTGCTCGGCTGGGCCGCCGTGTCCATGGCCGGCGGCATCCTCACGTTCCCGTTCGAGGCGCCGCAGGCCATGCGCACGCTGGGCGTGACACCGCTGCTCGCGCTCGTCATTGCCCTGGCGCTGGTGGCGGTGCTCGATCGAGCCGCATCGTTCCTCGACGCGGCTCGCGTGAGGCCAGTCGGCACCGGGCTGCTCGCGGCCACAGGCGCGGCCGCGATCGTCTGGATCGGCGCCACCAATCTCGTCACCTTCTTCGGCCGGCAGATGAACGACCCGGCCGTGTGGGAGGCGTTCTCGACCCGCGAGACCATCCCCGTGCGCGAGGCGCTCGACGCACCGCAAGCCTATGAGGCCATACTCGGCAGCCCGACGATCACTCCATCGATGCAGCAGGACCTGCTCCTTCCGCATCCCCGCCTGACCATCAGGGGGTTCGACGTGGCCACTGACCTGCCGTACCACGGCAGCGTTCCGGCGCTGATCGTGCTCGAAACCGAGCACGACTCGGGCGTGGCGGCCGAGGTCGCCCGCTACTATCCTGACGCGCAGCGACGGCCAGTGGTTCCGCCCAACGGCACGCGGCCGACCGTGAGCGAGCTGCTGCTCGAGCCAGACGTCATCGCCGGCCGCCGCGGCCTGCTGGCTGGCTCCACCGGCGATGGTGCGTGGCGAGCGGACCTGAGCGTCCAGGCGTCTGGGGCGTATGCCTTCCGGGCACCGCCGGGCTACCACCTGAGCATTGACCAGCGCGAGATGTCTGAGACCACGCGGGTCCAGCTCGAACGCGGCACTCACCTGCTGGTCCTGAGCGGTCCTCCATCAGGCGGTAGCGCCCCGCTGCTGGAGTGGCTGGTGCCGGGCGCCTCGGACTGGCGGCCTGTCGACGATCGCGCGCTGTTTGCCGCGCCCGAAGGTGGTAATGGGCTGCTGGTGACGTTCTACGCAGGCCGGGATTTCCAGGGCTCGCCAACGCTGACGGAGATCGATCCGATCCTGGCTCGCTACTACCACATCAATCCGTTCGCGCCGCTCAACCTGTATCCGTCCACCTGGTCGGCCGAGTGGCGCGGCAGCATCGACCTT
>CBJLVJ010000053.1:0-9536 GCA_966426465.1 uncultured bacterium
TCACGTGGTGGACGGACTGCGACCCGGTCGGATCGTCGTCCAGGACGGCAATGCGGCGACCGCTGGCCCCGTGCGAGCGGCGGATGCGCTCGCGAGCGTCGGGCACCGGCCGCACCTCGGGTAAGCCGGCGAACACGCTCTGACCGCCCATCACCACAGTGCTGCACAGCTTAGCGGGGCAGGCGCAGGACAGGCTCGCCGGCCAGGCAGCGGTCACGCCATCTGGTGTCGGGCCGCTGCCGGTTCGACGCAAGGCGCGGCAGGAGCGCCTGGCGATGCTGATCAGATGTGAGCCAGCGCGGACCGGCGCGCCGAGCGGAGGTCCTCCGCGAGCGTCGCCACGTCCAGGCCGAGGATGGCCAGCGCCAGCCGACGATAGGCCACACGCTGGGCGCACGTCGGAGCAAGCTGGTCGGTGCTGGGCAGCTGGTTGTGCTGTTGCGAAAACATGTCCGTCGTCCTCCGCTGGTGTACGAGCTACGAAATCGACGCGATCCGGCGGTCACACCGGCACAGCCGATCCGCGGTCAGTGCTAGAGCGTGGCGGGCTGTGCCGATGCGGAGTAGTGGCCGAGCTGCTCACGCGTGTCGGACGCACTCCGGGAAAACTGCCGGCGGGCCAGCCACAGCGCTGTCAGACACAACAGGCTGCCCAGAAAGAACGGTGCGCCCGGCAGATCGAGCGGCGCCTGCGAGCTGATCGAGACCGCGAACAGTCCGTTGGCAATCGGCGGGCCGACGATGGCGGTTCCGGTCATCACGCTGGCCGTGGCGCCCTGCAGCAGACCCTGTTCGTTCGGCGCGACCGCTCGCGACATGAGCCCCTGAACCGCCGGGTTGAGCAGGCCGAGGCCCAGGCAGTACAGCGCCGTGACGGCGTACATCATCCAGCCCTGGGTAGCCAGGCCGAACAGCATCATGCCAAGCACCGCCACCACCAGCGCGATCATGAGCGTGCGCATCTCGCCGAATCGAGCCACCACGGGTCGAACCAGGGCGCCCTGAGAAACCGCGAACAGCAGCCCGACCACGGCCAGCGAGGCACCCACCTGGGCCACACCCCAGCCATAGCGATAGCTGGTGTACGGCACCCAGACGCTCTGGAGTCCCTGCTGGGCGACCTGCGTCGCCAGGAACACCGGTAGCATCGCCGCCACGCCGCGATAACGCCACACCGCCCGCACGGCGCCAACCGGATTCATCTGCGTCCAGTTGATGGCGCGCCGGTTCTCAGCTCGCAGCGACTCGGGCATGACCAGCAGGCCGAACAGGAAATTGATGAACGTCAGTCCAGCACACACCATGAACGGCAGGCGCAGGTTCGTCTCACCCAGCAGCCCACCGACGGCCGGGCCGGCGATGAAGCCCAGACCGAACGCCACACCCATCAGGCCGAAACTGGCCGAGCGCTTTTCAGGCGGAGTGACGTCGGCGATGTATGCGCCCACCGGGGTGAAGGTGGCGCCGAACAGACCCGCGACGATGCGCCCCAGCACAAGCCACCAGATGGTCGGCGCGAGGCTGAGCAGCACGTAGTCGAAGCCGAGCCCGGCCAGCGCCAGCAGGATGACCGGCCGCCGCCCGAAACGGTCCGAGAGCGCACCGAGCACCGGCGCGCAGAAGAACTGCATGACCGCATAGATCGAGACGAGCAGCCCGAAGACGAACGACGCCTCGCCGACCGCTCCGCCGATCAGGTTCTGCACCAGACGGGGCAGAATCGGGATGACCAGGCCCATGCCCAGCACGTCGATGAACAGCGTGATGAGTACGAAGACGACGCTTGCTTGTCGGTAGCGCATAGCTCTCCTCTACGTGCTTAACTGTCGCCTGGCTTCAGGTCAGAAGCTGTCCGCATTGAGATCACAATTGATCGTCCCGCGGAGGTTCTGGAGCGAGCTGGGCGCCGGCCGCGCGGGCCTGGCGCTCGGCCTGGGTGTCGCCCAGCTGCGAGCGCAGGATGATCAGCCGCGCCAGCTCGTGGGCGGCCAGGTAGACCTTGGGACGGCCGAAGCGATACTCGGCGTCGAGGCTGTTGAGAGCGCCGAGCGGCTGGGTGAAGTGACTGTTCATGGCGTGGTGGCCTCCGAGCTCCAGTGTCGTCTAGATTCCGACCAGTCGGTATGCGAAGGGCCAAAAACTCACGGCCGCAACGACTCGAGGTAGGCGCACAGGCCGTCGGTCGCCTGGCGCATGACCTCCGAGCTGCGCGAGCTCTTGCCGCTGCCCCAGATGCCCATCTGGGCGGCCACGATGGTCGCCGCCACGTGACTCGGCACGACCGCCGACTTGACCGTGTTCGCCGCGATGCCGCGCTCGAGCGCCGCCGCGTAGCGCTCGCGCCACAGCGCATACAGGCGGTTGATGCGGTCGTGGAAGCCGGCGTCCAGCGGTGACATCTCCTGGGCCAGGTTGTTGAGCGGACAGCCCTGCAGCCACAGGCCGCTGGACAGGTCTTCCTCGACGTAGCGCCTGAAGGCGCGCTGCATGTCGGTGAGCGGATCGGTCGAGCTGGCCACTGGCTCCAGCCAGCGCTGCAACAAGAGCGGGCCGATCATCTCGTCCAGGACGGCGTAGCCCAGCTCCTGCTTCGAGTCGAAGTGGTGGAACAACGCGCCCTTGGTGGTGCCGGCGGCCTCGACGATGTGGTTGAGGCTGCCGCCCTGAAAGCCGTTGGCGTAGAACTCGAGGAAGGCCGCGCCGAGCACCTTGCGCCGCGTGGCTTCGGGTGACTTGACGGCGCTTGCCGAGCGACTCATACCCATAAGATACAGACCAGTCGGTATGTTGTCAAGCGGCGCGCCGGCGCCTACGTGGAACGCCTGCGTCTTCCGTATGTCGACCGGGTGGCCTTGTCATCCTGAGGGAGGCACGACCGAAGCATCCATCCAGCGACTTCGACGCTCGCAACAAGAAGCTGGATAGATCCTTCGCAAGCTCAGGATGACACCCTATCCGGTGACCCTCCAATTAGCGGGCAGCATTCAGGCTTTCAGGCGCTCAGGGCCGAATGACCGTCCCGTCAGCTCGGCGTACCGCCGGCCAGGCGCCGTTGAACGGGTGCTCGGGATACGGATATCTGGCCGCCAGCTTCTCGTCGATGTCGATGCCCAGGCCCGGCCGGTCATTCGACCACAGCGCCCCGTCGCGTATCTCCGGACAGCCGGGAAACACCTCGCGCGTCCGCTCCCCGAACTCGTGCTGCTCCTGAATGCCGAAGTTGTGACACGCCAGGTCCAGCTGCAAATTGGCCGCGTGTCCCACCGGCGACACGTCCCCCGGCCCATGCCAGGCCGTCCTCACTCCGAAAAACTCGCACAGCGCGGCCAGCTTGCGGGCCATGCTCAATCCACCGATGTCGGACATGTGCACGCGGATGAAATCGATCAACCGGTCGCGAATCAGCGGCACGTACTCCGCCTGATTCACGAACAGCTCACCCATCGCCAGCGGCGTGCTGGTCTGCTGACGCACGATCCGAAAATACTCGTTGTCCTCCGGCGCCAGCAGGTCCTCCAGGAAAAACAGGTGGTACCGCTCCAGCTCCTTCGCCAGGCCGATCGCCTGGATGGGCGGAACGCGCTCGTGGACGTCGTGCAACAGCTCCACCTGCTCACCGAACCGACTGCGCAGGTACTCGAACATTCGCGGCACCATGCGGCAGTACGGCGTCGGTTCCCACGGCTGCTGGCTGAGGCGCAGGTGGGGCGGGGTATCGGGGCTCGGCTCAGCCCGCACCACCGAGCCGTAGGTCGAATAACCGGGCACCACCATCTGGCAGCGGATATAGCGGTAGCCGCGCTCCATGAAGCGGCGTACGTTGTCCTCCAGCTCCTGCAGGTCAGCGCCCGAGGCGTGCGCGTACAGCGCGGCGGAGGAGCGGCACTTGCCGCCGAGCAGCTGATAGACCGGCATGCCTGCGCGCTTGCCCTTGATGTCCCACAGCGCCATGTCGACACCCGACAGCGCGTTGTTGAGCACCGGCCCGCTGCGCCAGTACGAGCTCACATAGGCCGATTGGTAGATGTCCTCTATATCGTCCGGATCGCGGCCGACGATGAACGGCGCCAGGTACTGCTCGATCGCGCTAACCACCGCCAGCGGCCGCTGGGTGAAGGTGGCGCATCCCAGACCGTACAGTCCAGGTTCGCTGGTCTCCACCTTAACGACGACAAGACGTATACCATCGGGCGCCGTGCAGATTGCGCGCACCGCGGTGATGTGGGCCATGGCGTGCATTGTTCCACGCGCGCATTGGCCGCCGCGGCGGCCCGCCCTGGCGACGCTATCTGCGGCTGCTGGCCGACGGCTGACTGTCGGGCGCCGACCTCGCACGCCTCTGGGCGCCAACGTGCGGCGGTTGTTGACAGGCTAGATAGGCGCACGTACCGTTTCGGCTGCGGCGCCATGGACCGCCGTAAGACGGGGAGGACACACATGAACGCAGCGCCAACGCGACGCCTCTCGCGCCGGCGGATGCTGCAGGGTGCAGCGCTTGCGCTGGGAAGTCTTCCGGGCGCGGCGATCCTGGCCGCGTGCGGCGGCGGCGCGCAGGCACCCGCCGCTTCGACCTCTGCGCCCGCGGCCAGGCCCACCGCCGCCGTCGCGGCGCCAACCTCGGCCGCGGCGGCGGCGACGCAACCGGTCACGACCGGCCAGCGCGTCGTGATCCGCGACCACGACTGGATCCAGGGCAACCCGGGCCAGCAAGGGGATTGGTACGACGCGTTCATCGCCCGCTTCGAGGCCGAGCATCCCGACATCCAGGTGCAGCGCGAGTGGTTCCCCCGCGGCGAAATGCACGCCAAACAGCTCGCCCTGGCCGCCACCGGCCAGATCGGCGACACCGCCCGCATCAATCTCGCGCCACTGGTTGCTGAGATGCAGATCAAGGGCGTCGTGCGCGACCTGAACTCGCTATACGAAGGCGACCAGCAGTGGGTCAACAATGACCTGAAGCAGTTCTGGAAGGGCAACCTGGCGACCTATACCCGCAACGGCAAGCTGTGGGGCCTGCCGGTGGTCGGCCACCCGGGCGCCAATCAGTACTACGTCAATACGACCATGGTCCAGAAGCTCGGGCTCAAGATGCCGCCGGCCGACGGCAACTGGACCTTCGACGACCTGGCCACCCTGGCCAGGGGGCTGACCAGGAGCGAGGGCGGACGCACCACCGTCTACGGCATCCTGCCCAGCCTCAACGACACGACCGCCAACGAGTACCTGGTCAGCATGATGCGCGCCTTCGGCGGCTCGTTGTTCGATGCCGACGGCAAAAAGTGTCTGCTCAACACGCCTGAGTCCAAGGCCGCGCTGAAGGTCGTGGCCGACCTGTACAAGAGCGGCGCCGCCTACCCGTGGCAGCCGGATATCGACGAACAGCGCCAGGAGCTGTTCCAGAGTCAGAAGATCGGCATGCTCGTATCGACCAGCTTCGCCGCGTCGGCCTGGCCGGGGCAGATCGCCAAGCGGCCCGACCCGTTCGAGATGGACGTGTTCCCCGACCCACTTGGCCCGACCGGCAAGCACGCTACCCAGGTGTCCTCCGACGGTAAGGCGGTGACGATGGCCAGCAAGAACGCCGACAAAGCGTGGATCGTGCTGTCCCGGTTGTTCACCAGCCAGCGCCACGGCATCGAGCGCTTCACCAACGGGCTGGGCAGCCCGGGCAGCCGCTTCGACGTGTGGGACAGCGACGAGTTCCGCCAGGCCGCGCCCAAGCTTGCCCACATCGCACAGGTGGTGGTGCTGCCCCCGGCGCCCGACATGGAGCCGTGGTACTACCCGGCCAACGGCCGCTTCGCCGAAGTGGAGCCGATCCTGATCAACGAGTTCGTCAAAGTCACCCTGGGCCAGCTCGACTCGGATCAGTTCGCCGAGGACTCCGCCAGACAGATCCAGGCCATCATGGACAAGCCTTCGGTCTGACGATTTTGCGCTCCAATGGATTTTGTGATGTCGGCATGACGCTTTTGGGTCGGCGTGTGACGCTTTTCCCTTTCCGTGTGACGGTCCACGTGACGCCCGGTCGTTAGGCTGAGCTGGATGAAAGGGCGGGCGGGCGGCGGCGAGCGGGCGGCTGAGCAGCAAGCGGAACGCGGACGGGCAGGTAACCGGAGCGGCGGCGCGTGGCCACGCTGAGCCGCACGGCGAGTGCGGCGCGGCCGCTCGCGGCGCCCGGCAAGCTGCAGCGCGAGCAGGTCTTCTGGGCCTACGTCTTTCTGCTGCCGTGGATCGTCGGCCTGGTGGTGTTCGTCACCGGCCCCATCCTGTTTTCGCTCGGTCTGAGCTTCTTCAACTACACGCTCGGCCGCGAGGCGGACTTCGTCGGCTTCGACAACTGGATCAAGGCGTTCACCCAGGATGACCTGTTCTGGCCGACGGTGTTGCGCACCTTCGTCTACACCGCCTTCGTGGTGCCGCTCAGCGTCTTCGGCGCGCTGCTCACGGCCATCCTGCTCAACCAGCGTCTGCGCGGCACGACCATCTATCGCACGCTGTTTTTCATGCCCCACCTGGCGCCCACGGTGGCGGCGATCTACATCTGGCTGTGGCTGTTGAATCCACAGTACGGCCTGGTCAACGAGATCATTTTTCAGATCGGCTACCACCTGACCGGCACCGGCTTCAAGGGACCTGGCTGGTTCGGCGATCCGTCGTTCGCGCTACCCGCGCTGATGCTGGTGGCGCTGTGGGCCGCGGTCGGCGGCAACATGATGGTGATCTTTCTGGCCGGCCTGCAGGGCATTCCCCACGAGCTGTACGAAGCCGCCTCGATCGATGGCGCGACCGCCGCGGATCGCTTCTGGCATGTCACCATCCCGATGATCTCGCCAACCCTGTTTTTCAATTCCGTGCTGGCCTGCATCATCGCCTTCCAGACCTTCGAGGTCCCGTTCATCGGCACACGCGGCGGCCCGGCCTATGCCACCTGGCTGTATGGCCTGCACATTTACCAGACCTCGTTCCAGTTCTTCGATATGGGCTATGGCGCCACGCTGGCCTGGATCCTGTTCATCGCGCTCAGCTTCTTCACGTTCCTCCAGTTCCGCTCGTTCCGCAACTGGGTGTTCTACGCCGGCGAGGGGCGCGGATGACGCAGCGCGCGGCAACCCTGTCGAGAGGTGTGGCGGCTTCGCGCGCCTCGCGCTCGCGCCGCGAGCTTGCCCCGTGGCTGGTGCGCCGCTTCGGCCTGCACGCGCTCGGGATTCTGCTCGCGATCGTGCTCATGCTGCCGTTCTACTGGGCGGTTATCAGCTCGCTGAAGCAGGTCACCGAGGTCCGCCAGATCCCCCTCGTGTGGTGGCCGCGGGTGCCCCAGTGGGGCAACTACGCGGAGGTCTGGAACGTGCGCTTTTTCCCCATCTGGGTCTGGAACAGCATCTTCCTGACGGTGGTTGCCACGACCGGCACCGTCGTGTCGTCGTCCATGGCCGGCTACGCCTTCGCCCGCTTTCGGTTCCCCGGAAAAAATCTGCTGTTTACGATCACACTGGCCACGCTGATGCTGCCGGCGTACGTCCTGTTGATTCCGAACTTCATGCTGTTCTGGAAGCTCGGCTGGCTCAACACCTACTTGCCGTTGACCGTGCCGTTCTGGTTCGGCCAGGCGTTCTTCATCTTCCTGTTCCGCCAGTTCTTTATGACTGTGCCAATCGAACTGGATGAAGCCGCGCGCATCGACGGCGCCAGTTATCCGCGCATCTTCTGGAGCATCATGCTCCCGCTGAGCGGTCCCGCCTTTGCCACGGCGGCCATCATCGAAGGCATCAATCAGTGGAACTCGTTCCTGCGGCCGCTGATTGTGCTCAACCAACCCGAGACCTACCCGCTCAGTGTGGGCTTGCGCTACTTCGTCGTCAATCCAGGTGACAACCTGCCCAAAGACCATCTGCTGATGGCCGCCGCCGTGATCATGACCGTCCCGGTGATCCTCGTGTTCTTCATCGGCCAGCGCTCGTTCGTGCGCGGCGTGGTCATGTCCGGCATCAAGGGCTAGTCGCGCACAGCGGCCGTACGTTGATGCAGGTGCTGCGCGTCGGGCGGCTTATCGACGGAACCGGCGCCGGGGTTCAATCCGCTCGTGACATCTACGTGCAGGACGAACGCATCGTGCAGATCGTTGCGTGCCGTGAGCTGCCCACGTATGCCGACGTTGTCGATCTGTCCGGTGTGTGCGTTGTGCCCGGGCTGATCGACTGCCACGTGCACCTGGTCTTCAGCGCCAGCGCGCATGCCCTGGCCGATCTGCAAGCGGAGGACGACCAGCAGTTGCTGCTGCGCGGCGTCGCCGCCGCTCGACAGGCACTCGGCGCCGGCATCACCACCGTGCGCGACCTGGGCGGTCGCGGCGGCGTGACATTCAGACTCCGCGACGCCATCGATCGTGGCTGGATCGCCGGTCCGCGCATCCTCGCGGCCGGCTCGCCGATCACCATTACTGGTGGCCATTGCCACTTCCTCGGGCTGGAGGCCGATGATGAAGCGGGCGTCCGCCTTGCCGCTCGCGCGCAATTGAAGGCCGGCGCGAACTGTCTCAAGATCATGGCGACCGGCGGTCGCATGACACCCGGCACCAACACCAGCGCGGCCCAGTACAGCGTGGCGGAGATTCGAGCGGCGGTTGACGAAGCACAGCGCGCGCGTGTCACGCTTGCCGCGCACGCGCTGGGTACCGCCGGCATTCGCAACGCCACGGCCGCCGGCGTCAACACGATCGAGCACTGCAACTGGCTCGGCGGGGACGGCAGCGTGCAGTTCGACGAGTCGGTGGCCGCGCAGATGGCGCAGCAGGAGACGGCGGTGGTTGCAACGCTGGTCCCACTCCAACGCTCCGCGCCGTCGCTGCGCGGCGAAGTGCTGGCGTGCATGCGACGCATGGCGGCACTCGGCGTGACCTTTGCCGCGGGCACGGACGCGGGCGTGTCGCTCACACCGTTCGATAGTTTGCCGAGTGAGCTGGCGATCCTGGTCTCAGAGCTCGGGTTCACGCCGCTTCAGGCAATCGCCGCTGCCACTGGGGTCGCCGCCACATCGCTTGGCGTCGGTGCCAGCGTGGGCACGCTCCAGGTCGGTCGCCTGGCTGACCTGCTCGCGGTCGACGGCGATCCGTCCAGCCACATCGAGGACCTGCGCAACGTGCGCCGCGTGCTCAAAGGCGGGCGAACGGTCGTCCAGAACGGGGTCGTGCTCTAGCCAACCGGCCGAACCGCTACGCGTTCCGACCGCTCGAGCGTTGTCGCGCTTTCCAGGTCGCGCTCGACATCCTCACGACGCAGATGCACCACGTGGTATCGACCTGCCAGCCAGTCGGGGAATTGATCGGCGTAGTGGGGATGCCCGGGCTGACCGGAGTTGCCGACGTTCTGCACGGCCAGAAACCGGTGCGGCTCGGCAAAATCCACCACGAGCCGGTATTCCGCGCCGCTGACGGCCGAAAATCCAGGATGGCCTACGCCGGTGTTGCGCAGGGTGTCGTTGCCACCGTCGACCGGCTGCGGACCGATGTCGAAGTCCCTGCGCTGCGGACTGCTCAG
>CBJLVJ010000054.1:0-9510 GCA_966426465.1 uncultured bacterium
CACCCTACCCGTTTTCGAGACGGGCGCACTCGGCCTCTATGCGACCCTTCCGGACGCATTGTACGGAAAACGGGTGCTTCACCCCAGGACTCGACGCAGGCCAGACGCGAGAGCTCAGTCCGCGTCGGCAATCTCGACCACGCGCACCACGTGCGCCTTGTTCACGGCGATGAACGACACCCGCTCCGTGCGCTCGCCCTGCAACACCAGCGCATCGGTCATGGCCACGAAGCCCTCTGACTGACGGTTCAAGAAGTCGAGGGTGCGCGAGCCGTGCGCACGGTGCAGCATCCCACGGATCTCGGTGCCGTCAACCAGGCTCAACGCGACCTCTTGCAGCTCGCGGGGTCGGTCGACCATGCGCGCTGCCAGGCCGCCAGCCTGCGTCCGTTCCGACAGACTGCTCACGCGCTCCGCCTCAGGAATCGCAGCGGCGATGAACGCTGGTGCTCACCCTGAACGGGCGGCTGCTCGCGGCCCGCGACCAGCTCCACGACCGCGGCCAGGTCCTGTGTGATGCGCTCGCGGCGGGATGGGTCCATGGCAAACAGCGTGGTGCCCTCGTTGACCGCGTCGAGCATCATGCGTCCCGCGCTGACCACGCCGCACGCGACGGGCACGCCCAGCATGCGCGACAGGTCCTCGGTGCCGATGCCGCTGTTCGAGCGGTTCAGCACCAGACTGATCTTGTCCGACAGGCCGAGGCGCTCGGCCAGGCCCAGGAAGCGAGCCGTGTTGTGCAGCGCGCCCATCTCCGGCGTGACGACCAGCATGATGCGCGTCGCCGACTCCAGCAGGTCGAGGTTCAGCTCGTCGAGCGAGGAGGCACAGTCCACGACGACCTGCTCGTAGAGCGAGCGGTAGCGCTCGATGGCTTCCACGAAGCTGCGCGACTTGATCTTTTCAACGCTCAGCGGATCCGGCGGGCGGAGCAGCACCGACGCGCCAGACTCATGCCCGACCACGGCCTTGGGCAGCGCGAACAGGTCCGGGTCTTCGGTGGCACACACGTCGAAGCTGCTCCGCGTGGAGCTGAGGTTCAGCAGCACGCCCAGGTCGCCAAACCAGAGATTCGCGTCCACCAGCAGCGTGCGGATCGAGTACATCGACGCGAGACCCACGGCGAGGTTGGCGGCAATCGTGCTCTTGCCTGAGCCACCCTTTGCCGAAAAGACGACCGTCAACTGGCCGCGGGGGTCGTCAGCCGTGTCGACTCCCGAACGCTGATACTGCGCCGTGTGCGCGGGCGTCGGCAGGGCCAGGCCGGCCGCCAGGATCAGCGCCTTGACCCGCAGCGCGAGCACTGACGCGGAGATCGGCTTGCGCGCGTACTCTTCGTTGCCGGCGCGCTGGGTATCACCCAGGATGCCCGGGGAAGCGTGCGGCGCGAGCAGGACCAGCAGTGGCATGCTGCGCAGGCGGTCCAGCGCGTCGTCCGCGGCGAAGTCAGGGTCTGCCGCGAGCTCGCCGTCGAGCACGCCGACACAGCGGCCTTTGGCGCCGGCGAGCGCACGCTGGAGCTCGCGCATGGACGAGGCCATGCGACAGGTCACGCCGTCGGCCTGCAGCGTCGTCGAGACGTGCCGGACCTCCGGATCCCGCGAGACAATCAGGACGATGGGCGATGTGGACATCTCGAGTACCTGAATCATCGGCTCGCGCCGCCCCGGACTTGAGACCAGCCCGTGAATTGGTGCTGCCCGCGGTCCGCTCGTTACAATTCGCGTGGCCGTGCTAGACGGCGGAGTAGCGGTCCGTTGTAACCCGAAACCCGCTCTAGCGGGGTTGAAGTCCCGTTCGAGGTTGTGCGTTCACCGCCCGACAGCGGGCAGCGCAGCGTTGAAGGCCTGGTCCTGCGCGGCGACGACCTTCGAACCCTGTCAGGTCCGGAAGGAAGCAGCAGTAAGGAGTGCTCGTCGGGTGCCGCAGGGGTGCCGGGCCCGAGCAAGCGGGCCCGCGGCTGTGGCGGCGCGCCAATCGACAACGGGTGCACGGCCACTTCTCACAAGCCTCAGCTAGGGCACGGCTACGTGCCCTGGGGCTGAGGCCCAGCAAGCGACTGTCGCAATCGTTTCTCGACGATGCGCACGTCGCGGCCGCGATTGTCAAAGCCGCACGACTGGATGCCACGACGGACGTGCTGGAGGTGGGCCCGGGCCTGGGTGCGCTCACCGGCCGACTGGCCCACGCGGCTCGGCGGGTGGTGGCGATCGAGATCGACGAACACCTGGTCGACTGGCTGCGCGCCGAGCTCAGCGTCAACGCCAACCTCAGCGTGTGCGCCGGAGACATCCTCAAAACCGACCCATCGACGCTTTTCGATCGGGATTTCGTCGTGGTCGCCAACCTCCCCTACCACATCACCTCGCCAGCGCTGCGCCACCTGCTCAGCGCTGGACCACCGTTCGCCACGCGCCTGGTGGTGATGGTGCAGGCCGAGGTCGCCGACCGCATCGCCGCTGCGCCCGGCCAGATGAGCGCACTGGCCGTCATCACCCAGGCCCAGGCGCGCGTCACGCGCATCCGGCGCGTCGCCGCCGCGGCGTTCTATCCACCGCCGAAGGTCGACTCGGCCGTGCTGCTCCTCGAGCCACTCGCAGAAGCCGAACGAGCCGTCAGCCGAGCGGAGCTGGCCGAGTTCTCCGACCTGGTGCGAGCGGGCTTCAAGCAACCGCGCAAGACACTGGCCAATTCGCTCGCCGACGGACTCGACGCACCCAAACAGCAGACCACTGGCCGGCTCGCGCGCGCTGGTATCGATCCGAGCGTGCGCCCACAGGCCCTCACCCTCGCGGACTGGGTCCGCCTGTTCAGGACACCTTGAGCGTGCTGTACCGCTGCTACGCCAAGATCAACCTGACCCTCGAAATGCTCGGTAAGCGCGACGACGGCTACCACGACCTGGCCAGCCTGGTGCACACGGTCAGCCTGGCCGACGACCTGCGCATCGAGCCGGCCGACGAGCTGCTCAGTCGCGTTGAGGGCCTGGACATCCACCCCGAGACGAACCTGGTCGCCCGCGCCGCCGAGCTGCTGGCTGCCCGGACGGGCGAGCGGCGCGGGGCCGAGCTGAGCCTGGTCAAGCGCATCCCGGCCGCCGCTGGGCTGGGCGGCGGCTCGAGCGACGCGGCGACCACGCTGGTCGGCCTGAACGCCCTCTGGGACACGGGCCTCGGTCTGGCAGACCTGGCGCAGCTGGCCACCGAGCTCGGCTCGGATGTGCCCTTCTTCGTTCGCGGTGGCGCCGCGGTCATGCGCGGACGAGGTGAGAACCTTGAGCCGATGCCGGCGCTGGTCGGGCAATGGCTGGTCGTGGTGGTGCCGGCGCATGATGTCCTGGACAAGACGCGGCGACTGTACGCCAGCCTGGACAGCTCCGATTTCTCGTCAGGCGAGCTCACCGACGCGGCCGCCGACCTGCTCAGGTGGCGCGAGCCGCTCGGGGCGATGCACCTCGCGAACAGCTTCGAACGCGCCGCGCGGACGGTCTTTCCAGGTTTGTCGGAGACATGGGCGGAGGCTGAGCGGCTGTGCAACCGCCGCTTCTTTCTCTCCGGGGCGGGGCCTGCCCTGTTCGCGCTGGCCGGCGACCGGCCCGATGCGCGCCGGCAATTGTCGAGACTCGGCCACTTGGGATTGGCGGCTCACGCTGTGCGCACAGTCAAGCATGCGCGTGTGTCTTTGAAGGTCGCCGCCGACAGCGCCATCGGGTACCCTTAAGCGCGGCCTGCGCGCGCAATGCCCGGTCGTCCAACGGTAGGACCCCACACTTTGGATGTGGTTATCCAGGTTCGAATCCTGGCCGGGCAGCCCGGTGCCGACCAGGTGCGAACGCTTCTCGCAAACCCGCTGTGAACACTCAGGCTGACGTGGGGGAACCGCCACGTACCGGCACCCTGGTCGCCGTCGTGTTGGCCGCCGGCCAGGGGACCCGGATGCGCTCATGGCACCACAAGGTGCTGCATCCGCTTGGGGGCAGGCCGCTCATTCACCGCGTCCTTGACCTGATCCACGGCGCAGGCGCCGGCCCGATCGTGGTGGTCCTCGGCCACCAGGCCGATCAGGTGCGCAAGGCGCTGCCCGAATCGATCGACACGATCGTGCAGGAGCCGCAGCTCGGCACCGGGCACGCCGTGCAGGTTGCCGCCGAACGCCTGCGGAGCTTCGGCGCCGAGCGAATCCTGGTGCACTACGGCGACGAGGCGCTCGTTCGACCTGACACCTTGCGGCGGCTGGTCGCCACCCACGTCTCGGCCGACAGCCCGATCGCTCTGCTGAACGCGCGCGTGCGCGATCCGCATGGCTACGGTCGCGTCGTTCGCCTTCCCGATGGGCGCGTGGACCGCATGGTCGAGGAGGTTGACGCCTCGCCGGAGGAGCGGGCCATCGACGAGATCTGGAGCGGGACCATGCTCCTGTTCGCTTCCTGGTTGTGGCCGAACCTGGAAAACCTTCCGTTGAGCGCCAAAGGCGAGTACTACTTGCCGGATCTTGTCAACATTGCGCGAGCACAGGGACGAAATGTCCAGGCGACATTGACCCAGGACGAAGAGGAAGTCCTCGGCGTGAACGATCGACTCCAGCTGGCGGAGGCCAATGCCGTCGTGCGCCGGCGCAAAATCGACGAGCTGTTGCGCAGCGGAGTCACGGTCGTTGACCCGGCTGCCACGTACGTCGAGCCTGAGGTGGCCATCGAGGCCGACGTCGTGATCCAGCCAGGTTGCCACCTGCGGGGCGCCACGCGCATCGCGCGTGATTGTGAGATCGGGCCCAACACGTATCTCGTCGATGCTGAAATCGGCGCAGGCTCGCGCGTCTGGTTTTCAGTTCTGGAGGGCGCCGTCGTGGGCGAGCGGGTCAGTATCGGCCCGTTCAGTCATCTTCGGCCTGGCGCCGTCATCGGCGACGAGGTCACCCTTGGCAACTACGCCGAGGTCAAGGCGAGTCGCCTGGGCGCAGGCACGCAGATGCACCACTTCAGCTATGTTGGGGACGCGCAGATTGGCGAGCGCGTCAACATCGGGGCCGGCACGATCACCGTCAACTACAGCTCGGAAACGGGCGAAAAGAGTCGCACCGTCGTCGACGACGACGCCTCGGTCGGCAGCGACACGCTGCTGGTCGCGCCGGTCACGGTCGGCGCTGGCGCCATGACGGGCGCGGGGGCCGTGGTTACCCACGACGTTCCGGCCGGCGAAGTGTGGCTGGGCTCGCCAGCGCGAGCGCACCGCCGCCGCCGCGGCTTTCCCGCTGAGGAACCGCAGAGCGAGCCGAACGCGTGAGCGACCTGCGCATACCCATCTTCGCCGCCGCGGCGCTGGTGCTGTTCCTGGCGTCGGCGGCCCAGGCATCGCTGGTGTACATCGATCGTGCTCGCTTGCGGCACATCTTCGAGGAAGGCCGCCCGCGCGCGACCGCCCTGATGCATCTGCTCGAGGAGCCCACCAGCTCGCTCTCGACGATCCTGGTGATCTACACGCTGGCCCTGTTTGCCGCGGCGGCCAGCGCCTTCTCGTTCGACGTCGACCTGGCCGCGCAGGTCGCGCCCTGGGCAGCCATCCTGAGCGGCGTTGTCGAGCTGCTCATCCTGCTGCTGGTGCAGTTCGTCGGTCGCGTGGTCGCCGTCTCCCGACCCGAGCGCGTCGCGCTGACCTTCGTCAGGCCCGTCGAAGTGCTCGTACGCGTGCTGTTTTTCGTGCTCGTGCCGCTGAATACGCTCGACGCGTTGCTGCGGCGGCTCATGGGCGTCCAGCACGGCCTCACCCCGGCCGACGCGGAGGACCGCCTGCGGCACCTGGTCGAAGGCAACACCGACCTTGAGGAGGACGAGCGCGAGATGATCGCCAGCGTGATCGAGCTGGGCGAGCAGCCGGTGCGCGAGATCATGATTCCGCGCATCGACATTGTGGCTGCGCCTGCCAGCTCGACCGTGCGCGACGTGCTGGACAGCATCGTCGAAAGCGGCCACTCGCGCATTCCGATCTACGACGGCAGCATCGACAACATCACCGGCGTGGTCTACGCCAAGGATCTGCTCAAGTTCCTGCGCGACGGGCTACAGACCGCACCGGTGCTGCCACTCGCCCGTGAGCCGTCGTATGTGCCCGAGACCAAGAAGGTCGACGAGCTGCTGCACGAAATGCAGCAGCGGCACGTCCACCTGGCCGTCGTGGTCGACGAGTACGGCGGGACGGCCGGGCTGATCACGATCGAAGACCTGATCGAGGAGATCGTCGGCGAGATCCAGGACGAGTACGACGTCGAGGAGGCGTTGATCGAAGAAGTCAGCGACAACGAGGCCCTGTTCGACGCGCGCGTCAGCATCCGCGACGTCAACGACACGCTCGACCTGGACATCGAGGACGAAGACTTCGACACGCTGGGCGGACTGCTGTACCACGAGCTCGGCAAGGTACCCAACGTGGGCGACGAGGTCCGCGTCGACGGAGCCCTGGTGACGGTGCTGACCACGACAGGCCGGCGGGTGCGCAAGGTGCGCGTCACCAAGGTGCCGCCTGCACCAGCATCGGTTCCCGAACAACACTGAGGCTATAGTCGAGACGATGACGAAACTGCAGTGGGTCTACATCATCGTCGGCCTGCTGGTGGCTTTGAGCATGCTGCTGGCCGTGCTGCCGTTGGGACGGTGAATTTCCGCCACGAGCGGTTGGCGCGCTATCGAGCGGCTCGAGAGCGGATCGCGCCGCGCACATCCCTGAAGGCCTTCCAGGCGCTGGTAGCCGAGGCGCTGGACGACCTGCCCGCCTACGTGCAAGACCGACTCGCGAACGTGGCCGTGCTCGTCGAAGAGCGCGCCACGCCCGAGCGGCTCACGCGCCTGGGCTACCCGGCCGACCAGGACCTGCTCGGGCTGTACGAGGGCATCAATCGGCTCGACCGCGGAACGGGCTACCACCTGGTCACACCGGATCGGATCACGCTGTTCTGGCGACCGATTGTCGAAGAGGTCGGCCACGGCGATCCCGAGGCCATTCGTCGCGAAATCCGCAAGACCGTCATTCACGAGGTGGCGCACCACTTCGGCATGGACGACGACGAGCTGGAGCGGCTCGGCGGCTAAGCCGTGGACGTCGACGTTCTGACCATCTTCCCGCACATGTTTCCCGGGCCGCTCGGGGACAGCATTACCGGGCGGGCGCTCGCGGCCGGCGTGGTTCACGTCAACGCGGTGGACATTCGAGACTTCACCACCGACCGCCACCGCTCCACCGACGACTATCCGTACGGAGGCGGGCCGGGCATGGTCATGCGTGTCGAGCCAGTTGTCGCCGCGCTCGAAGCTGTGCGTCGGCAGACCTCGCGAGTCTTCCTCCTGTCGCCGACGGGGCGGCGCTTCGACCAGTCACTGGCGCACGAGCTCGCCGCCGAAGACCACCTGGTGCTGATCTGCGGTCGGTACGAAGGCGTGGACGAGCGCGTTCGGCTGCTGAGCGGCGCCGAGGAGCTGTCGATTGGCGACTACGTGCTGACCGGCGGTGAGCTGGCCGCCATGGTCGTGCTCGATGCCGTGATCCGGCTTCAGCCTGGCGTGCTCAGCACCAGCGACGCCTGGCGCGACGAGTCGCACTCGGTCGAAGGCCTGCTCGAGTATCCACAATACACCCGGCCGGTCGAGTTCCGCGGCTTACGTGTTCCCGACGTGTTGCTCTCGGGGCACCACGCGCAGGTCGCCGCGTGGCGGCGAAGAAAGGCCCTCGAGCGTACGCGCGAGAGCCGCCCGGAGCTGCTGTCTGCAGACCACCGGGCGGAGCTCGAGCGACTCGAGGGCCGAGAAGCTAACCGGTGACCGCAGTCACCTCGTGCTCGCCAGACACCAGCACGGCCAGAACCGTGGTCGGGTCCACACCGGCGTTCCTGAGCGCGGCGCTGAGGACAACAGCACTGGGGCTGGTCCCTGCCAG
Source organism: uncultured bacterium (assembly GCA_966426465.1). Taxonomy (GTDB): domain Bacteria; phylum Chloroflexota; class UBA6077; order UBA6077; family CF-72; genus CF-72. The sequence goes on from CBJLVJ010000054.1 coordinate 7,923, forward strand.
GAAAGCGCGAAGCGCGCCCGCGTTCGCGTTGACCGCGGCCGTGACCAGGGCAGCCTGGTCGGCCGTCAGCCCCGCGTTCGCCTCCAGGCCGGCGAGGTTGACCACGTTGACGTCCTCGATCTCGATCTCGTCGTCAACTTCCTCTTCCTGGTCAAGGTTCAGGTTCATCAGGGCGGCGACTTCGTTGTTCACGGCGTTGACCAGAGGTGCGGCCGACACGACGACGACGCGGTTCTCGTTTTCGATCTCATTCTCGTTCTCGTTGTCGTCGTCGCGACGCTGAACGACGGTCTGGACGGGCGACTGCACCTGGACAGTCACGCGACCTTCGTCGTCGCCGCCGCCGCGGCCGCGATTGCCGCCGCCACCACGGCCGCCTTTGTCGTCGTCGGCCCAGGCAATCGGGCTCACGAACATGGCAACCGCGGTGCACGCGGAAAGAGCAGGTAACAGCCATCGACTGCGAGTCATAGACATCGGGGTAAACGCCTCCATCCTTCGATTCCAGTTGATGCGGGCGACCCTTCGGGTATCGCCTCGAAGTTAACAACGAACCGGTTGGGCGGGATGTTCGGTGTGACCCCGACGGTTTTCGTACCAGGGGCGGGACAGGCAGGGCTCTCCGGGTGCCTGGGCGTGGGGCTGCGAGCGGTCGGCCGCCTGCCTGGTGGCGGCCTGCGAGCGTCCGTCGCCTGCCTAGACGGCGGCCTGCGAGCGTCCGCCGCGGCCCGAGGATGCCGCACTCTCGAACGTGCACACAGCGCCTGGGCGGCGGATGCGCAGCACCAGGCTCTCGACCACGCGGAACAGATGGTTCATGTTGCTGCTTTCGAGGTAGGCCGTGGACAGGTCGAGGCCAACCGCCAGGTCCAGGTTCTGCCCGCCACTGTCGACCAGCAGCGCGCTCGGCTCCGGCAGCACCGAGGTGGGGTACACGCCGCGCCGCGCCAGCTTTTCGACCTGCTCGAGCTCGAGCACGCCGCTGTCGTCGAAGATGCGATTCAGATCCGCGTACAGGCGCGGGCTGACGGCCAGAGCATAGGGCCCGGTGAAACCAGCCTGGGTGAGCACGCGCACCCCCTCGACGACGTCGCCGAACGCGCGGCCCATGCTGCCCCAGTCGCTCATGGGCAGGCTCTGGCGGCCTTCGATCGTGCGCAGCCCAGGCAGATCGAGCGCTGGCTCACCGTCGAAGACGAGTCGGTCCTCGGCCTGCGCCGTCGCCGCGGCGGCGGCCGCTGCTTTGCCGACGTCGAGGGGCACGCCAAGCTGGCGGCTCGCCTCCAGATCGCGCCAGTGAACCCAGAAATCCTTGTACAGCAGCGGCAGCGCGAGGAAACGCCGGCGCTCGATCCTGAGCGACTCGCCCTCTTCGTTGCCGAGCAGGTCGACCACGCCACGGCCGCCGCCGCCAAGAAAATCGTTCGGAAGCGCCTCGATGCCTGGTCCGAATGGGCCGACCAGATTGATGAAGCGTCGAGCGACCAGGACCGATTGCGCGGTGCGCACGACCGTCTGGTCCAGCGCCGCCCATTCGTCCGGTCCGAGCGGCGCCAGGTCCCGCTGCAGGTAGTCGGGCACGAATCTC
>CBJLVJ010000055.1:0-9406 GCA_966426465.1 uncultured bacterium
TCTTCTCTCTTGGCGACGGCCGTGTCGATCATGGCTCGGACGGCGATCAGCTCCTCGCGCTGCGCGGCCAGGAGATGCTTGACCGCCGCCTCAGGCAGGAACGCCCGCAGCACGCGATTCGGGTTGGGCAGATGCACGATCATTTCGTCCTGGGTCCGTTCCGCGCGTACGGTTGGGCCGTTGGTCGTGGCCATCATTATGAGTCCTCCTGGTCCCGTCGGCGGCACCAGCCTGCATCGCGCAGTGGGCTCACGTCAAGAGCGTTTCTGCTCGAAGAAGATGGCCAGGCTCGCGCTCGACTCGTCAAGCCTGGCTCGCGCGGCATGCGCGCCGATGAGCACCCTGGGCAGAATGATGTGACGTCGATGCGCGCCGACGTGGACGAAGAGCTCGTCGCCGGTCTGCCGCAGCGTGACATCGCCGCGCGTCGCAAACGGCAGCGGAATGGTGAGACGGTAGCCGCCTTCAGGCATGGCCTGCAGCAGCTGAGGTCGGCCGTGATAGTAGATCTGCGTCGGGTCCTCGTCCGTGAAGAGCGCCTCGGCCATGCGGCCGAGCGCCTCCAGGCCAACCACCTCGTTTTCGAACAGCGGCGCCCGCTTGATGGGAACAGGGCTGAAGCCCTCCTCCACGCGGTGCAGGTAGCGCGCCTGGGTGTCCTTCCAGGCCGCGAAGTAGGGGTCGGTCACTTCGTCGGGCAGGATGCGGTTGGCCACGACCAGGTCCATCGGGTAGCCAAACAGATGGAAATAGGTCGACGTGCGCTCGGCCTCGCTGATGACCATCTTCTCGGGATTCAAGACCAGGCGAATGGTGGTCATGCGTGGGTCGATCAGCATGCCGTGCAGCTTGTCCAGCTGCGTGAACAGCCGTTCGACGCTGTCGTAAACCTGCTCGGTGGGCAGCGGAATATCGACCAGGCGGCTGATGAACGGTTGGGCAAGGCCCATCGCCCGACGCTGGATAGGAAAGATGCGCTGCATCCACCAGCGCATGACGTCAGGAAACGACAGCAGCCGCAGCGTCTCGCCGGTCGGCGCGGCATCTACGACGATGGTGTCGAAGTCGCCAGATTCGCGGTGACGGTTGATCCACAACAGGTTGGCCAGCTCGTCCATGCCGGGCAGGACGGTGAGCTCGTCGGCGACCAGGTGGTCGACTTCGCCCGACCAGCGCAGGACGGCGTTGAGCCACTTCTGAATGTCTCCCCAGTGGGTTTCCAGGTTGTTGTAGATGTCGGTTTCCTGGGCCCACAGGTTGGTCGCGATCTGCCGCGGCTCCGGTCCGAGCGCCACGTCGAGGCTGTCGGCCAGTGAATGGGCCAGGTCGGTGCTCAGGACGACGGTGCGATAGCCGAGCGCGGCGCAGCGCACTGCCGTCGCCGCCGCCACGGAGGTCTTGCCCACCCCGCCCTTACCTGTGTAGACCAGAATCCGCATACCTCAGCCTCGACGCTCATGGAGCATACGGGCGACGCGACCATGGGCGCTGCACCAACCGGTGGCACGGCGCGAGCTAGAGACCGCAATTACCGCTGGACGGAGCCGCCCGAAGGACGTAGGATGCGCGCGCCAGGAGGAACATCAGGGGGACAGGTGAAGGGTGAACGCATCCTGGTCGTCGACGACGACGAGAGTATCCGCCAGATCGTGAGGCTCTGTCTCGGCGACGAGGGCTACGAGGTGTTCGAGGCGGCCAACGGCATTGACGCGCTGGCGCTGGTGCCCGAGTGTCAGCCAGACCTGATCCTGCTCGACCTGCGCATGCCGGTCATGGACGGCTGGGAGTTCGCGCGGCGGTACCGCCTGGGCCCCGGCCCACACGCCCCGATCGTAGCCTTCGTGGCCGCCCTCAACGCGCAGCAGGAGTGCGCCGACCTGGACGCCGACACCGTGCTGGCCAAGCCCTTTGACCTGGACGACCTGCTCGGGATTGTTCGAAGGCACATCCCCGCGATGCGCTCGGGCGCGCGCTCTACGTGAAGACGTAGACAGGGGTGCCCACGTCGGCCCACTCCCAGGCGAATCGGGCCTCGTAGTAGCCGATGCCCAGACAGCCGTGGGAGCCGGCGTAGCCCCAGTTGCCGCTCCAGTAGTTGTAGTGAATGCTCGCCCCGTCCGCGGTGAAGTACTGCGTCCACAACACGCCGGTCAGGTAGTAGCCGCCGGGCGCATCGCGCGGAATGGGCGGGTAGACGCGCTCACTGGTCATCGTTTCGTTGGGCACTCGCCACAGCACGCGGTGCACGCCGGCCGGCGTGCGGTGGCTGACGGTGCCCTTCAGCGTCAAGGTCGACCAGACCGGCGAGCCGTCTTCGAAAGCCGTGATCAGCGCCGGCTCGCGCAGATCAGCTTCAAAGCGGCGGCCCGGTGTGTCGCCGCGATCGGGCGAGACGGTCAGGTAGGGCAGGCGAGGCAGGCGTACCACCGAGTGGTGCAGGTAGCCCAGCGTGACCGGCTCATAGGTCTTGCTGTCGAGTCCGCTGACGCGGTACCACTCGTCCCCGTCGTCGCCTTCGACGCTGTCGAGGACGCGAACGGGCGCGTTGTGGCCAAGGGTGCGCAGCAGGTTGCTGCCGACGACCGGCCAGGTGCGCAGGTTGCCGCCGCCCACGATTCGGCCCGGCAAGCCCACCCCGCCCAGCAGCGGCGGACCGTCCAGCTTTTCCGCTTCGAGCTCGTCGGTTGACGGCGCAGGTACCGGCCCGATCGTGTCGGGCCCGATCATACCCGTCAGGTTGAACCTTGGCACCCAGACCCGAATCTGTCCGCTCGGGAGCCCAGCCAGGATCCGCATGCGGGTCCAGCGGGGCAGCCCGACGATGGCCTGACCGTCGGGGCCGATCAAGCGCGTGTCGACATGATTTGCGATCCAGATCGCGTCGGCGCTCTGCGGATCCGCGTGCGCCACGCTCGCCGTGCCGAGCCCCGCCAGGGCCGCGCCGGCGCCTGCCAGTTTGATGAAGCCTCGCCGCGTGAGTCCGTGGTACGACATAGCCGTGCTCCTAGTCTCCGTTACGGCCCGTTACCATGTCTACTCCCGGCTGAGCACAAGCGAGGCACGCGCCTTTTCGCGGCAGGGTCAACGATGATCGCCGCGGGCGTTCAGCAGAACGATCCGTCAGAGCTGCTCGAGGTGTTCGACTCAGCCGGACGGCCCACCGGCCGCGCCAGGCCGCGCGCGGCCATACACCAGGCGGGCGACTGGCACCAGGCGTTTCACTGCTGGATCTTGCGGGGTGATGGACGCGAGATCGTGCTGCAGCGACGCGCGCTGACCAAGGACACCTTCGGCGGCTACTGGGACGCGGCGGCCGCCGGCCACTGGCGGTTCGGAGAGTCGGCCGCCGAAGCCGCGCGCGAGATTGCCGAGGAGCTCGGGCTGGACGTGAGCTTCTCGCGCCTGACGTACCGCGGGCGCGAGCGTGCGTCCCGACGCTTCGCCAACGGCCTCATCGACCGCGAGTTTCACCAGGTCTATGTGTTGATGCTCGACGACCCGCTCAGCGCCTACCGGCCGGACCCCGAAGAAGTGATCGGCCTGGCAGCCTTTCCGTCGGGCGAGCTGGTGGACCTGATGGCTGGTCGGCTCGGCCAGCTCGCGGCGACGGAAGCTGTCTCGGTCAGTCCTGACGCGCGGCTCGTGCCGTCCGAGGTCATGGTCAGACGCGGCGACGTCGTGCCCTACTCGGCGGCTCGACTGCGCAGAATGCTAGGGCCGGCTACCGCCCGTTGATACAATTAACATTGCCATGGCTGAAAGTAACAAGAACCAGACGGCTGCCGAGCGCGCCCGTCTGAAGGAAGTACTGGGCGCGCAGTTGACCGAGCACATCTGCTCGTCACCCAACTGCCCGACCCCGGGCGAGCGCATCGTGATGAAGGAGCTCTTCCCGGTGGTCACCCTCGCCCCACGACGACGAACCGTCTTCTATCACAAGGCCTGCGGGCCAAAGCTCTCGTAAGCCAGAAATCGCCTCTCCCGACCAGGAGAGGCGATTCTCGTTCAGGCGCCGCCGCCGGGGAAGGGCGCGGCGTTGGCTGGAATGTAGGCTTTGAGCACGCGCTCGACCGTCAGGACGTGGGCGCACAACCGCTCGTGCTGGTAGTGGTCGCAGTCGCAGCCCAGGCGTCCGTCCGCCAGTGTTACCGTGTGGTCGCTGTTGTCCCCCCGCACCAGCGCTTCGAGCCGACCCAGGCGAACGCGCTGCGGCTCTTCGGCGTAGCGATGCGCCTTATCGATCATCCCATGCAGCGACGATTGCATGCCTCGATGATAGCGCTGGCCCGCCCGGGCCTTCGGTCAGCGAACGGTTAACGGCGGACGCCGGCACGGCTAGGCGCGAGCGAGGGCCTTTCGACGCTGTTCGAGCGTTTGAATGAGCTGATCGAACGAGTCGGCGAAGGACTTGACCCCTTCGTGCTGGAGCTGCAGGGTGACGGCGTCCATGTCGATGCCGACTTCCTTCAGGTCCCGCATGACGCGCTGGGCCTTCTCGAGCGCCTCAGGGGTGTCGACCGTGCGCGTGATGTGGCCGTGGTCCTTGAGCGCCTCCAGCGTGGCCGGCGGCAACGTATTCACCGTGTCGGGACCGACCAGCTCTTCGACGTAGCGCACGTCGCGGTAGCGCGGGTTCTTGGTGCTCGTGCTGGCCCACAGTGGCCGCTGGACCTCGGCGCCGCGCTCGGCCAGCTTGTTCCATTCGCCGCCTGAAAAGATCTGCTTGAAGCGGGCATAGGCCAGCCGCGCATTGGCGATAGCTGCCTGGCCGAGCAGCGCTTCGAGTCGCGAATCCTTGCCGTCGGCACCGATTTTTTCGGCCAGCAGCTTGTCCACGAGACTGTCGACGCGGCTCACGAAGAAGCTCGCCACCGACATGGGCGCCGGCCGCCGCGTGTGGGGGTTGGCCAGGTTGCGTGGTTCGCTGCCGCTGAAGAAGCGCTGCAGGCCTTTGATGTAGGCGTGTGCGACTTCCTCGTACAGCTGTACTGAGAACATCAGCGTGACATTGATGTTGATGCCCGAGGCGATGGAAGCCTCGATGGCTGGGACGCCCGCGGGCGTCGCCGGAATCTTGATCATGACGTTTGGTCGATTGACGCGCGTCCACAGATCGGCCGCCTGGGCGATGGTCGCCTGGGTGTCGTTGGCCACGGCGGGCGCGCACTCGAGGCTGACGTACCCGTCGCACCCATCGGTGAGCTCGTACGTGGCGCGCAGGATGTCGGCCGCGCCCTGAATGTCCTCGATCGCCAGCGCCCAGTAGATCTCCTCGGCGCTCTTTCCCTGCTCGGCCAATCGCCGCGCCGGCTCTTCGTATTCGGGGCCATGCCCCATCGCCTTTTCGAAGATCGTCGGGTTCGACGTCACGCCAGCCACCCGATCGTTCCAGGCCAGCCGGCGCAGCTCACCCGAAGTGACCAGGCCGCGCGAGATGTTGTCCATCCAGATGCTCTGCCCATGGCGCAGCAACGCTTCGATGGGGAAATTGGACTCCGCCTCGATTGCGGCAATCTTGCCGACTCGCCGCCGGTGGCGCTCCTGGTCGCTGAACTGGGCGCGGATGTAGGCGCGGGCGATCTCAACCGCCAGCTCCGGACCGATGACCCGCTCGCCCAGACACAGCACGTTGCCATCGTCGTGCTCGACGCCCTGATGAGCGGTGTACGTGTCGCCAGCGTAAAACGCGCGCGCGCCGTGCACCTTGTCGGCGGCAATGCAGGCGCCGGCACCGGAGCCGCACACCATGATGGCGCGGTCCGCGTCGCCGCGCACGACCGCCTCGGCCGCGGCGCGCGCGTAATCGGGATAGTCGACCGGCGGCGACGGCGCGTTCGTGCCGAGGTCGACAAACGAGACGTCAGGCTCGGCGGCCAATCGATTGAGCAGCAGCATCTTGAGCTGATACCCGGCGTGATCCGAAGCAATGGCGATGCGCATGGGTGATTCTCCGTTTATGGCCGATCGTCGCCGGCTGCCTTCGAGAAACTGGCGCGGTCGGCTCGGAATGTCCCTGGCGGGACGCCGGCTCCATCGCGCTGAGGGCCGCGTTCCAGGAGCTCGCGTGCGCGCTGGGCGACGTATTCGGGCGTGAAGTTCAGGTGCTTGTAGACGTCGGTGTACGGCGCGGAGGCGCCGAAGCGGTTCAAGCCGATGACGTCGCCCTGCTGGCCCACCCAGCGCTCCCAGCCCAGCGGCGACGCGGCTTCAACGGCGACGCGCGCGACGATCGCGGGTGGCAACACCTCGTCGCGATAGCTCTGCGGCTCGGCCCCGAACAGCTCCCACGAGGGCATGCTCACCACGCGCACGCGGCGCCCTTCCTGCTGCAGAAGCTCTCTGGCCGACATGGCCAGGCTGACCTCCGAGCCTGTGGCGATCAGAATGACCTCCGGCTCACCCTCGCGCGGGTCGGCCAGGACGTATGCCCCACGTCGGGCGCCACTCGCGGGGGCGAGCTGCTGGCGGTCGTAGATGGGCAGCGCCTGGCGACTGAACACCAGGATGGTCGGGCCATCACGGCGCTCGATGGCCACACGCCAGCCTTCGGTGACCTCGTTGGCGTCGGCGGGACGGAAGACCACCATGTGCGGGATGGCTCGCAGCGCTGGCAGGTGCTCGATGGGCTGATGGGTCGGACCGTCTTCGCCAAGGCCGATCGAGTCGTGCGTGTAGACGAAGATTGACGGCAGCTCGCTCAGCGCGGCCAGACGCAGGGGTGGCCGCATATAGTCGCTGAAGACGAGAAACGTTGCACTGAACGCGCGCAGCCCACCGTGGTAGACGATGCCATTGGTGATCGAGCCCATGGCGTGCTCGCGAACGCCATAGAACATGTTGCGGCCGGCATGCCCCCAGGCCGGGCCAATCGATCCCTGCCGATCCTCGGCCAGGTTGGCGGGGCTTTCGAAGTCGCCGGCGCCTTTGAGCGAAGTATCGGTGGATGGGTTGAGGTCGGCGCTGCCGCCGACCAGCTCCGGCAACGACGTGGCAACCGCATTGATCACGCTCGCACCCGCCGACCGGGTCGCGAGCTTGCCGTCCTTGCCGTCTTCGGGCTTGAAGGTCGGCAGCGCACGGTCCCAGCCTTGCGGAAGCTCGCCGGCCTGCGTGCGGCGGAACTGGCCAGCCAGGTCCGGGTACTCTTTCGCGTAGGCCTCGAACCGCTGCTGCCAGTCTTGCTCGTACCTGGCGCCCCGCTCGACCGCTTCTCGGAACAGTTGCAAGGCTTCGTCGGGCATCCAGAAGGCATCGGTTGTCGGCCAGCCGAGGCTGCGTTTGGTTGCCGCGACCTCGTCAGCACCGAGCGGGCTGCCGTGGGCTTGAAAGGTGCCGGCCTTGTGCGGGCTGCCGTAGCCGAGGGTGGTTCGCACGATGACCAGCGACGGGCGGCCCGTTTCGTCGATGCCTGCCTGAATGGCCCGCTGCAGCGCGTCCAGGTCGTTGCCGTCGTCGACGTGCTGGACGTGCCACTCGGCGGCCTCGAAGCGCTTGCCGACGTCCTCGCTGAAGACCAGGCCGGCCGAGCCGGCCAGCGTGACCTGATTGGCGTCGTACAGGTAGACCACCTTGCCCAGGTGGAGGTGGCCAGCCAGGCTCGCCGCCTCGTACGACACGCCCTCCATGAGGTCGCCGTCCGAGACCAGGCCGAACGTATGGTGATCGACGACGGTGTGGCCCGGGCGGTTGTAGGTGGCCGCCAGGTGCGCTTCGGCGACGGCCAGGCCGATACCGTTGGCGAAGCCCTGGCCGAGCGGACCGGTGGTCAGCTCGACGCCGGGCGTGAGACGGTACTCGGGGTGGCCGGGTGTCTTGCTGCCCCACTGCCGGAAGTTTTTGATCTCGTCCAGCGACAGGTCGTAACCGGTCAGATACAGCAGGCTGTACAGCAGCATGCTGCCGTGGCCGGCCGAAAACGCGAAGCGGTCACGATCGGGCCACTTCGGGTTGCGCGGATTGTGACGCAGGAAGCGCGTCCACAGGACGTAGGCCATGGGTGCCGCGCCAAGTGGCAGCCCGGGATGGCCGCTGTTGGCCTTTTGCACAGCGTCGATCGACAGCGTGCGGATCGTGTTGATTGCCAACTCTTCCACGTTTTGCGAGGGCATGGTGGTACAGTCGCCTCTTCCTTAAGTGTAGGTCACGGCGCTCGCCCAGGCCGCTTCGCGCGCTGGCAGGTAGCCTCTAACGCACGGTGCCGGTATGGCTGTACGCGCTGCTGGTGTTCGGGCCGCTGGCCATCGTGCTGCGGACGGCGGGGGGCTCGGACGTGCTCGTGTTCACCGCGGCGTGCGTGGGGTTGGTGCCCCTGGCGGGCCTCATCGGCCACGCGACGGGTCAGCTTGCTCTCCACCTGGGCGCGCAGTGGGGCGGCCTGCTCAACGCCACCTTCGGCAATGCCGCCGAGCTGATCATCACGCTGCTCGCCTTGCGTGAAGGACTGTTCGTCCTGGTCAAGGCCTCGATCACCGGCAGCATCGTCGGCAATACGCTGCTGGTCCTCGGCCTGGCGCTGCTGGCGGGCGGCATGCGCAACGGCGTGCTGCGCTTCGACGTGCGGCTGACCAGCCTGAACGCGGCACTGATGATCCTGGCCGTGGCTGGCCTGCTGCTGCCAGCCGTGTTTGGCTCGCTGGTGGCTGACCTGGACCGCCTGGAGGAGCTCAGCGTCATGGTGGCGCTCATCCTGCTGCTGTCGTACGCGGCGTACCTGCTGTTTCTGCTGCGTGGCAGCCGAGGCTGGCTGCCCCGAGGGCCGGCCACGGATTCGCCCGCCAGGCCGGAGTGGACGGTACGGCGGGGTGTGCTGACCCTGGCGGGGGCGACGGTCGGCACCGCCGTCGTGAGTGAGGCGCTGGTCGGCGCCGTGGAGCCAGTCACGGCGCAGCTAGGCTGGACAGAGCTGTTCGTCGGGGTCATCGTGGTGCCGATCGTCGGCAACGCGGCCGAAAACTGGGCGGCGGTGCGCGCCGCCTGGCGCAACCACGTCGACCTGACGCTCGGTATCACCTCCGGCTCCTCGACACAGATTCCGCTGTTCGTCGCGCCGGTGCTCATCCTGGCCAGCCTGCTGATAGCCAGGCCGATGACACTCGTCTTCGAGCCGCTCGAGCTGCTGGTCCTGGCGCTGAGTACGGCCATCTTCGCCTACATCTCGCTGGACGGCGAATCGCACTGGCTCGAGGGTGTCCTGCTGCTGGCGCTGTACCTCATGACGGCCACGGTGTTCTTCCTCGATCCGGTCGCGGCGTAAGCGTTGGAAGCCGGGCGAGCCCGGATGTAGGACAATGCGCTCTGCCGTGCCACGTCCCGTGTTCCGATATCTGCCGAGAATCATCTGCAGCGTCGCGTGGCTGGCGTGTGTGCTGGCGCCCGCCGCGCGCGCGCAGGACTCAACCGGGCTTGA
>CBJLVJ010000056.1:0-9355 GCA_966426465.1 uncultured bacterium
CGTGAGGGCGGGCCGGCCGCCGTTGCGGCAGTGGCGGCTCCCGCGCCAGCCCCTCGCGCCGTAGCTCGGTGAAACTGGGCGCGCTCCACACGTCGGACGCGACGCCGAAGTCCTGGGCCAGCAGGTCGGCGGCGGCGATCACCTCGCGCAGGATCGTGCCGCTGCCCAGCAACTGCACGCGCGGCGCGTTTTGATCTACGCCAGAAGCCTCGCGAAGCAGGTACATCCCTTTGCGGATACCTTCCTCCGCCCCGTCCGGCATGGCTGGATGGGCGTAGTTTTCATTCATCAAGGTGATGTAATAGAAGACATCCTCCTGCTCCCGCGCCATGCGGCGCAAGCCGTCTTGAATGATCACCGCCACCTCGTAGCCGAAGGTGGGGTCATACGAGACGCAATTGGGAATGGTCGAAGACAGGATGTGGCTGTGGCCGTCCTCATGTTGCAAGCCTTCGCCGTTGAGCGTTGTCCGACCGGCCGTGCCGCCCAGCAGGAAGCCGCGGGCGCGCGAATCACCGGCTGCCCAGGCCAGGTCGCCGACACGCTGGAAGCCGAACATCGAGTAGTAGATGTAGAAGGGAATCATGGGCACGTTGCTGGTGCTGTACGAGGTCGCGGCAGCGATCCATGAGGCCATCGCGCCGGGCTCGTTGATGCCCTCCTGGAGGATTTGCCCGTTGCGGTCCTCCTTGTAGAACATCAACTGGTTGGCGTCCTCCGGTCGATACAGTTGGCCGACCTGCGAGAAGATGCCGAACTGGCGGAACATGCCTTCCATGCCGAAGGTGCGCGACTCGTCCGGCACGATCGGCACCACGTGTTTGCCGATCGCCTTGTCGCGGAGCAGCGTGGTCAGGATCCGCACGAAGGCCATCGTGGTGGAGATCTCGCGGTCGCCACTGCCCTTGAGCAGCGCGTCGAAGGCGGAGAGCGGCGGCACCTCCAGCGAGGTCGAACGCGCCCGACGAGCCGGGAGGCTGCCCCCCAGCACGGCGCGACGTTCGCGCATATAGCGCAGCTCCGGGCTGTCGTCGTGGAAGCGAATCAGCGGATAGGAGGTGAGCTGCTCGTCGGGGATGGGCAGACTGAAGCGGTCACGAAATGCCCTCAGCGCTTCTTCACCCATCTTCTTCTGCTGGTGGGTGACATTCTGGCCCTCGCCGGCCTCGCCCATACCGTAGCCCTTGACCGTCTTGGCCAGGATCACGGTTGGCTGACCGGTGTGTTTCGCCGCGGCTGAAAATGCCGCGTACACCTTGAGCGGATCGTGCCCACCGCGATTGAGGGCCCAGATGTCCTCGTCGGTCCAATCGGCGACCATCGCCGCCAGCTCCGGGTACTTGCCGAAGAAGTGCTCGCGGACATACGCGCCATTCTTCGACTTGAAGTCCTGGTACTCGCCGTCGACGGCCTCTTCCATGCGCTTCAGCAGGATGCCGCTCGTGTCGCGGGCAATCAGCTGATCCCAGCCAGAACCCCACAGCACCTTGATCACGTTCCAGCTGGCGCCACGGAAAATCCCCTCGAGCTCCTGGATGATCTTGCCGTTGCCGCGCACCGGTCCGTCCAGGCGCTGCAGGTTGCAGTTGACGACGAAGATCAGGTTGTCGAGTTTCTCGCGTGAAGCGAGCGAGATCGCACCCAGCGATTCGGGCTCGTCCGTCTCGCCGTCGCCCAGGAATGCCCACACCTTGCGGTTGGCTGTATCCGCCAGGCCACGTGCGTGGAGGTATTTGAGGAAGCGCGCCTGGTAGATGGCCATGAGCGGACCGAGGCCCATCGAGACCGTCGGGAATTGCCAGAAATCGGGCATCAGCCAGGGATGCGGATACGACGACAGGCCCTTTCCCTCGACTTCCTGGCGGAAGTTGAGCAGCTGCTCCTCGGTCAGGCGCCCTTCCAGAAACGCGCGGGCGTAGATACCGGGCGACGAGTGACCCTGGATATACACCAGGTCCCCGCCGTGACGTTCAGACGGGGCATGCCAGAACCACATGAAGCCGCAGTCGTACAGCGTCGCGGCCGACTGGAAGCTGGCGATGTGGCCGCCCAGCTCCGAAGACTCCTTGTTTGCCCGCAGCACCATGGCCGCGGCGTTCCAGCGGATGAGCGATCGGATGCGGTGCTCGATGGCCCGATCGCCCGGGTGCCGCGCCTGCTGATCGGGCGGGATGGTATTCAGGTAGGGCGTATTGGCCGAGTACGGCACAGGCGCGCCTTTGCGGCGTGCTTCGGCGAGCACCTGGTCGAGCAAGAACTCGGCTCGTTCAGGCCCTTCGAAATCGACGACCCCATCCAGGGCCTCACGCCATTCCTGCGTCTCGAGCGGGTCGGAATCGACAATCGTGGCCATGGCTACTCCCACGTGATCTCGGCGCAAGCGCTACCAAGCAGGATACGGCCAGTCCTGCGCAGCCGTACCCGGGTAGCATGGCTCCCGTGGCCCACACACTACCGACGCCGACGTCTGAAACCTTTGGGAACCGCTACCTCGAGCCGGGATCCCGTTCGGCCGAGCTCTACGAGAGGGCACGAAAGGTCATGCCGGGCGGCAACACGCGCACCACGGTGTTCGCGCGGCCGTACCCGGCGTACGTCGCCTCGGCTCAGGGCGCAACGGTCACCGACGTCGACGGGCAGACCAGGCTCGACTTCGTCAATAACTACACCTCACTGATCCACGGCCACGCCCATCCGCGCATCGTCGAGGCGGTGAGCCGCCAGCTTACGCTCGGGAGCGCGGTCTCGTTTCCCACGGAGGCCGAGGTGCGCCTGGCCGAGCTCCTGGTGGAGCGCGTCGACAGCCTGGAGCAGATCCGTTTCACCAATTCGGGCAGTGAGGCGGTGATGATGGCGATTCAGGCGGCGAGAGCCTTCACGGGCCGCTCGCGGATTGCCAAATTCGAGGGCTGCTACCACGGCTCGTACGATTACGCCGAGGTCAGCGTTGGGCCACGCCCCGAGGTCGCTGGCGAGCCCAGCGCGCCGCGGTCGGTCCCGGAGTCGGCTGGCGTGGCCCGCTCGGTTGTCGACGAGGTGGTGGTCCTGCCCTTCAACGACGCGCGTGCCGTGGAGCGCCTGGTCGCGCAGCACGCGCGGGAGCTCGCGGCGGTGATCGTCGATCCCCTGCCGCATCGCTCGGGCTTCCTCGATCCTGCGCCCGACTTCTTGCCGCGCCTGCGCCAGGTCACGCGCGCGCACGACGTGCTGCTCATCTCCGACGAGATCATTTCGTTCCGGCTGGACTACGCTGGGCCACAGCGGCGGTTCGGTTACCAGGCCGACCTGACGACACTGGCAAAGATCATCGGCGGAGGCTTTCCAGTTGGAGCGTTCGGCGGCCGGGCCGAGGTCATGTCCGTGTTCGACCCGAGCGCCGCTGCTGCCCGCCTGCCGCATGGCGGCACGTTCAACGCCAACCCGGTGACGATGATCGCGGGATTCGAGGCGATGTCGATGCTGACTCCGGCCGAATACGCCCGGCTGAACGCTCTCGGCGAACGCGTGCGCACTGGACTGGCCGACGCGATCGAAGCGCGCGGCGTTAGCTGGCAAGTGACGGGCCAGGGCAGTGTTTTCAGGCTGCACGCACACCCTCGGCCACTGGTCGACTACCGCTCGTCGCTGTTGACCTCGGCTGAACAAGCGGCCGCGGAGCAGTTCTACTGGACGATGCTCGGCAACGGGATTGTGCTGATGCCCGAGCTGGCAGGCTGCGTGTCGACGCCAATGACCGAGCTCGAAGTCGACCAGTTAGTCGACGCAGCCGATCGTGCATTTGGATTGCTAAACGCTCGTTGACAGCGTTCAGGGGCGTCCTTACTATTCCGCCACACTCAGCGGGAGCGGGGAGTGGCGATAGGAGGAGGATCCCTCATGCACGGGTTCGTTCGACGAATAGGACCATCGCTAATCGCGGGCATCGCCCTGGTGTCGAGCATGGCGCCCGCGGCGGCGCACGTCGCGGCGGCTCAATCAGTGCCGTCCTCAATCGGGATCTGCATCAACCTGCCATTCACCGGAGCTGACGCAGCCGACGCGGCGAACATCCGCGACGGCGCGCTCATGGCGATCGACGAGATCAATGCCAGAGGCGGCATTGCCGGGCAGATCACGATCGTGCCGATCATCAAGGATGACGGGACGGTCGCGGCTGGACAGTATGACCCCGCTCAGGCAGCCACCAACACCAGGCAATTCGTCGCCGATCCGAGTGTCGTGGCCGTGGTCGGTCCACAGATGAGCGGCTCAGGCAAGGCTATGTCGCCGATTGCTTCGGCGGCCAACCTGATGCTCATCACGCCCAGCTCGACCAATCCCGATATCACCGACCCGTCGTTCGCAAGCCAGTATCGTCCCAACGGCAAGGCGGTCTACTTCCGCACGGTGACGACCGACGCGTTCCAGGGACCATTCATGGCCAACTACGCGGCCGAGGTCCTGAACATCAAATCGGTCTACGTCCTCGACGACACCGGCGCCTATGGTGAGGGCATCGCCAACTCGTTCGAGCAGCAAGCAATCGCCAAAGGCATCAACGTACTGGGCCACGACAAGCTGGACCCGAAGGAATCTGACTACACGACGGTTCTGACCAAGATCAATGCGTTGAGCCCGGACGCGCTGTACTACGGCGGCGTGCAGCAAGCGGGTGAAAAGCTCGCCAAGCAGGCCTACGACGTCATGCCCCAACTGCCGAAGCTGGGTGGCGACGGTATGTACTCGGTCAGCTTCCCGCAGGACGTGGGTGTTGCCGCCGAGAACTGGTACGCGACCATCGCCGCGCCCGACACGATCGATCAACCCGAAGCAGCGGATTGGGTGGGCAAATACCAGTCCAAGTACGGCAAATCTCCGCAGGACTACGCGCTGACGGCCTACGACGCCGTGCTGGTGATCGACGATACGGTCAGCCGTCTGCTCAGGGACGGAATGCCGATCACGCGCGAGAACGTCCTCGACTACGCCCAGGCGACCAACCTGCCAACGCTGCAGGGGGTCATCTCGTTCGACGACAACGGTGACCTGAAGGACAAGGTCGTCTCGGTGTTCCAGGTCAAAGACGGTCTGTACCAGTTCATGGGCGCGGCGCCACAAAGCTAAAGGTTCGTAAAGGGGGCTGCGTTACGGCCCCCTTTACCCCACAAAAACACACATGACCGCGCAAGAAGCCGTCGTCCTGCAGCAACTTATCAATGGGCTGTCGCTGGGCATGATGTACGCCCTGCTCGCGCTGGGCTTCACGATGGTCTACGGCATCATCGAGCTGATCAATTTCGCGCACTTCAACGTGTTCATGTCGGGCACGTTTTTCTGTCTGTGGTTTCTGGCGTTCCTCGGCTACGGGCGAGGCGCGCGGCCAATCACGGATATCAGCCTGGTGCTCGTGCTCATCGGCGCCTTCGCGTTCACGATGCTGGTGACCGGTCTGCTGGGCAGCATCATCGAGCGGCTCTGTCTCAAGCCGCTGCGGGGCATCTCGGGCACCGCGCCGATGATCACCACCATCGGCGTGTCGCTCATCCTGCAGAGCCTGATCCTGTTTGCCAGCAACTTCGCCAACAACGTGCCGTTTCCGGGCATCGTGCCCGACCAGCGCTGGGCCGTTTTCGGACTACCCGTCCAGATCACCCTGAAAAACGTCCTGCTGTGGACCTCGGCGCTGGTGTTGATGGTCGTGCTCGACTATTTCGTGCGGCGGACCTGGCTGGGTAAAGCCATGCGCGCCACCGCCCAGGACCCGGAAGCCGCGCGCATGATGGGCATCCGCATCGATGTCATCATCCTGGTGACCTTCTTCATCGGCTCGGCGCTGGCGGGCGCCGCGGCGCTGATCTTCGGCCTGTACTACGGGCTGACCTCGTACATCGTGGGCTATCTGGCCGGCTTGCGCGCGTTCACGGCCGCGGTGCTCGGCGGCATCGGCAACATTCCAGGCGCCGTGCTCGGCGGGCTGCTGATCGGCTTCGTCGAGTCGCTCAGCGGGCAGTTCATCGGCAACGCGTGGTCGGACGCCATCATCTTCGCCATCCTGATCTTCGTACTGGTCTTCAGGCCGAACGGCCTGCTCGGTATGCAGCGCCCACAGCGCGCATGAGCTCCGTACCTGCCAACGAGGCGCCGGACTCGCTGCAACCGCCAGCCTTCGTCGCCGAGCCAGCGGCGGGGGCGGCGCCCGCCGCCCGGCCGTCAGGGCTGCCCCTGCCATGGGCGCGGGTACCCGCCAGGAAGCGGAGTCTGTTGGGATGGACCGTTGCGTTCGCACTGCTGCTGGCGCTGCCATTCGCGGACACCAACGGTGGCGATCTGGACACTTTTTCCAATGCTGGCACGTTCGTGCTGCTGGCGCTCGGGCTGAACATCGTGGTCGGTTTCGCCGGATTGCTCGACCTGGGCTACGCTGCCTTCTTCGCCCTCGGCGCGTACGCCTACGGCCTGGCAGCCTCCTTCCAGTTGAAGATCCCCTGGTCGGTGCTGTGGGTGCCGTTCAGTTGGCTCGGGCAGGTCAGCCAGGTCAGGTTCGGCAACGGTGACGTCGCGCAGCTCCATTTTTCCTACTGGATCATGCTGCCCATTGCGGGGCTCGCGTGCGCCACCTTCGGCATCCTCTTTGGCGCGCCAACACTCAGGCTGCGCGGCGACTACCTGGCCATCGTCACGCTCGGCTTTGGCGAGATCGTGCCAATCGTGCTGCGCAACGCCTCCCCGATCACCAACGGCGCACAGGGCTTACCGGGTGTCCAGACGCCGTCCATCTTTGGCTTCAATTTCGGCTTCGAATCGCGGCCGTACTACTTCCTGATCGTCGGCCTGGTGGCGATGGTGGTGTTCGTGAGCTACCGCTTGCAGTTCTCCCGCACGGGCCGGGCGTGGCTGGCGCTGCGCGAGGATGAGCTGGCGGCTGGCCCGATGGGCATCGACCACGTCAAGTACAAGCTGCTGGCATTCGCCATTGGCGCGGGCATCGGCGGTCTGGCTGGCACGTTCTACGTGGCCAAGCTGACCACCGCGACACCCGACATGTTCCAGTTCACAGTGTCCACCATCATCCTGGTCATGGTCGTGCTGGGCGGCATGGGCAGCATTCCGGGCGTGGCGCTCGGCGCCCTGCTGCTGACCGTGTTCCAGGGCCTCGTGCTCGGTGGCCTGAGCCAGTGGGCGCACTCGGTCGGCACTCTCACCGGCATCGCCCCGCTCAAGACGATCGACCTGACCCAGGCCAACCAGCTGATCTATGGCCTGGTGCTGGTGTTGATGATGCTGTACCGCCGCCAGGGCCTCATTCCGGCGCGGCGCAGCGTCGGCGCATTGAGCGTGGGCGAGCAGACGGCCCAGGCCGGTCGAGGGGGCTTCAAACCAGGCTTCGTCATTGCCGAAGCGGACCGGACGCTGAAAGCTGGCGAGCCGCTGCTGGAGGTCAAGGGACTGGTCAAGCGATTTGGAGGTCTGGTCGCCGCCGACCACATCGACATCGTGGTGTATCCCGGCGAAGTCGTCAGCGTGATCGGGCCAAATGGCTCCGGCAAGACCACGCTGTTCAACATGCTCACGGGACTGGTGCGATCTGATTCAGGCACCGCGATCTACCACGGCACCGACATCACCCGACTTCCACCCCACCGTATCGCCAGCCTGGGCATCACGCGCACGTTCCAGAACCTGCGCCTGTTCAACAACCTGAGCGTGATGGAAAACGTGCTCATCGGGCAACACGCGCGGCTCAAGACCGGCGTGGTCGCTTCGGTGCTCCGCACGCCTGCCGTGCAGCGCGAGGAAAAGGGCGCCGTCACCTGGGCGCGCGACGTTGTTGGTCTGTTCGGCAACCGGCTCACGCCGCGCCTCGAGCACGTCGTTTCGAGTCTGTCCTACGCCAACCGACGCCGCGTAGAAATCTCCCGCGCGCTGGCTGGACGACCACGGCTGGTGCTCCTGGACGAGCCGGCGGCCGGCATGAACCCGGCGGAGACGCTGGAGCTTATGGACCAGATTCGCAGTCTCAAAGACCTGGGCGTGACCGTCCTGCTCATCGAGCACAAGCTGGAGCTGGTCAACACCATCTCGGACCGGGTGATCGTGCTGGACTACGGCAAGAAGATCGCCGAGGGTACGCCTGCCGCGGTGCAGAACGATCCGCTCGTCATCGAGGCCTATCTGGGGAAGCGGCGCACGCGTGCCTGAGCCGATCCTCAAGGTCGAGGACGTGCACACGTATTACGGCCCGCTGCACGTGTTGAAGGGCGTCAACTACGACCTGTACGAGGGCGAAATCGTGTGCTTGCTGGGTGGTAACGCCTCGGGCAAGTCGACCACGATGAAGACGGTCCTCGGACTGGTGAAGCCGACGAAGGGACAGGTGCTCTTCGCGGGAGAGCGGATCGACCGGCTGGACACCAGCCAGATCATCGAGCGAGGCATCGCCGTGGTGCCCGAGGCGCGGCGCATCTTTCCGCGCATGAGCGTGGTGGAGAACCTGGAGCTCGGCGCATTCGTGCGGCGGCGCGACCGGAGCGGCATGCGCCACGACCGCGAGCGGGTGTTCGAGCTGTTTCCCCGTCTCGCCGAGCGTCACCACCAGTTGGCGGGCACGCTCTCTGGCGGCGAACAACAGATGCTGGCCATGGGCCGCGCGCTGATGAGCAGACCGAAGCTGCTGTGCATGGACGAGCCGTCGATGGGTCTGGCGCCGCAGCTCGTGGAGCAGGTCTTCGACGTGATCCAGGCCATCAACCGGCAAGGCACGACCATCTTTGTAGTGGAGCAGAACGCGAATATGGCGCTGAGCATCGCCGATCGCGGTTTCGTGCTCCAGACCGGACAGGTGGTGCTCTCCGGGCGCGCAGCAGAGCTGCTCGGGACGGAGCTGATCCGAAAGGCGTACCTGGGCGAGACCTGGTCAGCCGCCTGAGTCGGCGCGCAGCGCGGGGAGGGTGACCACGAAGCGGGTGCCGCCGTCTGGCGGCCCTTCCACGCTGATGCGGCCGTGGTGCAGCGCCACGATCTGCTGGCCAATGTACAGCCCCAGCCCCAGGCCGAACGACCTGCCGCCGCGCGCCTGGTAGAAGCGATCGAACACACTGGCTCGGTCCCGGGGCGGTATGCCGACGCCGTGATCCCGCACGGCCAGTTGTGCCTGGTGGTCCGGCGTGGTGGTGACCTCGATCTCGATGGCGCTGTCAGGTGGGCTGAACTTGACCGCGTTGTCGATCAGGTTCATCAACACCTGTCCGATGCGCAGCTGATCGACCAGCACGATCGGCGGCGCAGGCGTGTCGACCGAGAACTTCCTGTCGGGCGCATTCACCTGGGCAACCTGGACGACTTCGCGAGCCAGCGCAGCAAGATCGGTCGGCGAGCA
>CBJLVJ010000057.1:0-9333 GCA_966426465.1 uncultured bacterium
CACCCCGGCTTCTCAAGGTGCCCACTCCTATTGCTCCGCGCCCTGGACCCCGCGTCAGGACCGCCTGTGTCACCCTCGCGAGCCTCCCGCTTCGCGAGGCCTGCCACGCTCGCGCCTGGTGCGCATGCATGTCCCGCGGGCGCGCTCGACTAGCTCCGGCGCGACCAGTCCCGCATATCGAGCGCGACCAGGGTTCGGCGGAGCGGGCCCCCTGTATTGGGGTTGACCAGGCCGTACGGCACGGGTCTCGCGACAGCGGGAGCCTCGCGAGGGTGACACAAGCGGTCCACACGCGGGGTCCAGGGCGCGGAGCCCTGGGGAGCAAGTCCGCAGACTTGCGACTACAGAAAAAAAACTCCTGCTCACGGCCTGAGCGCTTTGATGTGTGTGGTGTGTTTAGGAAAGAGAGAGATAGAGAGCTGTGGCTGTGCATAAGTTAGAGATTGAGATTGCGGGTCGGACGCTGAGCCTGGAGACGGGGCGCGTTGCAGGCCTGGCGGACGGCGCCGTGCTCGTCACGTATGGGGAGAGTGTGCTGCTGGCGACCGCCGTGTCGTCGCCCGAACCGCGCGAGGGCATCGACTTTTTCCCACTCACGGTGGAATTCGAAGAGCGCATGTACGCCGCGGGCAAGATTCCCGGCGGCTTCATCAAACGCGAGGGCCGCCCGGGTGAACAGGCCATCCTGTCGGCACGCCTGACCGACCGACCGATTCGCCCGTTGTTCCCCAAGTACTACCGCAACGACGTGCAGATCGTGAACCTGGTCATGTCCGCCGACCAGGTCAACGATCCGGCCATCCTGAGCATCATCGGCGCCAGCGCCGCGCTGCACCTGTCGAGCATTCCGTTCCAGGGGCCGGTCGCGGCGGTCAAGATGGGCTACATCGACGGCCAGCTGGTGATCAACCCGACCATGCGCCAGCTCTACGACGAGTCGGAGCTCGACCTGACCGTCGCGGGCACGCGCGACGCGGTGCTCATGGTCGAGGCCGGCGCCCACGAGCTATCCGAGGAGCTGGTGCTCGAAGCGATCATGACCGGCCACCGCGCCATGCAGCCGCTCATCGATGCCCAGGAGAAGCTGCGCGAGCTGGCCGGCAAGCCGAAGCAGGAAAGCGCGCCACCGCCCGTCAACGAGGAGCTCAAGAAGAAGCTGCAAAAGCGTCTGGAACGCGAGCTCGAAGACGCCATCTACAACCCGGACAAGGGTGGCCGCGAGGACGCCACGCGTGAGCTGCGCAAGGCCGTTGTGGCTGAATTCGCCGAACAGGGCGCGGATCCGAAGGAGGTCTCGAAGCTGTTCGAGACGATCGAGAAGGACCTCGTGCGCACCCAGATCCTGAACAAGAGCAAGCGGCCTGACGGCCGCGGCACGAAGGACATCCGCCCCATCTCGATTGAGGTTGGCGTGCTGCCGCGTGCGCACGGCTCGGGCCTGTTCACTCGCGGCCAGACGCAGGTCATGAGCGTGGCCACGCTCGGCACCGAGTCTGACGAGCAGTCGATCGATTCGATCGGGCTGGACGAGCCCAAGCGCTACATCCACCACTACAACTTCCCGCCGTTCAGCGTTGGCGAGGCGCGTCCGCTGCGCGGCGTTAGCCGCCGCGACATCGGCCACGGCGCTCTGGCCGAACGCGCGCTGATGGCCGTGCTGCCGAGCGAAGAAGACTTCCCGTACGTCATCCGCGTGGTCTCCGACACCCTCAGCTCGAATGGCTCCACCTCGATGGCCTCCACGTGCGGCAGCACGCTGGCGCTGCTCGACGCGGGCGTGCCGCTCACGGCGTCGGTCGCGGGTGTGGCGATGGGCCTGGTGACTGAGGACGGCACCGCCCGCGGCAAGTACGCCATCCTGACCGACATCCAGGGGGTCGAGGACGCCCTGGGCGACATGGACTTCAAGGTGACGGGCACGCGCGAAGGCGTGACCGCCATGCAGATGGACATCAAAGTCGCCGGGCTGACTGAGGAAATTCTGAGGAACGCGCTCGCCCAGGCGCGTGACGGCCGCCTGTTCATCCTCGACAAGATGGACGCGGTGATCGCCGAGCCGCGCGCTGAGGTCAGCCGCTTCGCGCCGCGGATCACCACCATCAAGATCAACCCGGACAAGATCCGCGACATCATCGGTCCAGGCGGCAAGATGATCCGCAAGATCACCGAGGAGACCAAGACCAGCATCGACATTCAGGACGACGGCTCGGTGAACATCGGCTCGAACAACGCCGAGAACACGCAGAAAGCCGTCGACTGGATTCGCTCGCTCACCCGCGAGGTCGAGGCCGGCGAAATCTACACAGGCAAGGTCACCCGCATCCTGCCGTTTGGCGCGTTCGTCGAGATCCTGCCCGGCAAGGAAGGCCTGGTCCATATCTCGGAGCTGGCCAACTACCGTGTGCCGACGGTCGAAGACGTGGTCAACATCGGCGACGAGATTCAGGTGCTGGTGACCGAGATCGATCGCCAGGGTCGGGTCAATCTGTCGCGGCGGGCGCTGCTCGAACCGGCCGAGGAAGGTCAGGAGGGCGGCGAAGAAGGCGCCGAGCGCAACGGCGAAGGCGGCGGTGAGCGCCGCCGGCCGTTCAGCGAGCGCCGCGGACGCGACGGCGGTGACCGCGGTGGCCGGGGTGGCGGCGGCGGCTTTGGCGGTGGACGAGATCGCGACCGCGACCGAGGTCCACGGCGCGAGCGCGAAAGCAGCGGCGCGGGCGGCGGAGGCGGCTTCCGTGAGCGCGAGCGAAGCGGCGAGCGGAGTGAGGCGCGCCCGCGGCGGGAACCGTCCGCTGACCGCCCACGCGGCTCGGCAACCGGTCGTCGCGCGAGCATGCGCGCGGGCGACGGCGAGACCGCTGGCGCCGACGAAGGGTAGGCGACGTGACCCGCGTCATCGTGGCCGGCGCCACTGGACGGGTGGGCCGCGTCATGATGGGCGGGCTCACCCAGCAGCCTGACATCGAGGTCGTCGGCGGCTTCGGCAGCGCAAACGCGCTCGAGCAGCTCGAGGCGCTCGCGCCGCGCGCCGACGTCCTGGTGGACTTTACGACGGGCGCGGCCGCGCCCGAGCTGCTATGCCAGGCGGCCCGCCAGGGGCTGCACGTCGTGAGCGGCACGAGCGGTCTGGCGGCCCAGGCCCTCGACGACGTCGATGCCGCTTTACGTCAAGCAAGACGCGGCGGGCTGTGGGCCGCCAACTTCGCCATCGGCGCGGTGCTGATGATGGCCTTCGCGCGCGTGGCCGCCCGCTACATGGACGCCGCGGAAGTGATCGAGCTGCACCACGACAAAAAGGTGGATGCCCCCTCGGGCACGGCCGTCCAGACCGCGCGCGACATCCGCGCCGCGCGCGGGCAAGATCTGCCCGACCCACGCGTCGAGCGCCGGACGCTCGAAGGCGCCCGCGGCGCTGTCGACGGCGGCGTGCGCATTCACAGCGTGCGGCTGCCAGGCTTCAACGCCCACCAGGAAGTGTTGTTCGGCTCACTCGGCCAGGTGCTGAGCATCCGCCATGACGCGCTCGGCCGCGAGGCGTACCTGTCGGGCGTGGCGCTGGCCGTTCGCGAGGTGCCGCACCAGGTCGGTCTGGTACGCGGTCTCGATACACTTATGGGTCTTTCATGAGCTACGCCATCGGTGTTGTCGGCGCGACGGGCCAGGTCGGCCGACAGTTTCTGCGCATCCTCGAGGAGGGCGACCGGCCCGACCTGCCGATCAAGTCGCTGCGCCTGTTCGCCTCCGAGCGCAGCGCTGGCAAGCGCATTTCCGTTCGCGGCGACGAGCACATCGTCGAGCGCGCCGAGCCAGACCCGAAGCTCTTCGCCGGTCTTGACTTCGTGATCACCGCCATCGGCGACTCTGAGGCGCGGACGTACTCGCCGGCCATCGCTCGCGCGGGTGCGCTCAACGTCGATAAATCCAACGCCTGGCGCATGGACCCCAACGTCCCTCTGGTCGTGCCCGAGGTCAACCCAACCGATGCCCGTGAGCACCGCGGCATCATCGCCGGCCCGAACTGCTCGACCATCCAGATGGTCGTCGCGTTGTGGCCGATCCACCAGGTCAACCCCATCGAGCGAATCGTGGTCGATACCTACCAGGCGGTTTCGGGCACCGGCTGGCGAGCCGTGGACGAGCTGCAGGCCCAGGCCGAGGCGTCGGTGCAGGGTCGTGAGCTGCCGCGTCAGGTCTACCCTCACCAGATTCACCTGAACGTGCTCCCCGAGATCGGCGGACTGAAGGGCGACGGACTGTACAGCGAAGAGCGCAAGATGATCGACGAGACGCGCAAGATCTTTCATACGCCTGATCTGCGTGTGAGCGCCACGTGCGTGCGCGTACCGGTGGTGGTGGGCCATTCGGAGGCGATCCACGTCGAGCTCGAACGGTCGATGGAGCCCGAGGAAGCGCGCGAGATCCTCAGCGGCGCCCCGGGCGTGGTCGTCGTCGACGATCCGCGCGCCTCCGAGTACCCGATGCCCCTCGACGTCGCGGGCCAGGACCCCGTCTACGTCGGACGCATCCGCAGCGATCCATCACACCCGCGCGGACTTGCCCTGTGGGTGGTCGGTGATAACCTCAGGAAGGGCGCGGCGTTGAACGCCATCCAGGTGTTCGAGCTGGTCGCGCGGAATGGATGGCGGTCACCCGCCGCTCGGCAGGAGGTGCACGCATGAGTGCGCAGTTAGGACGTCTGCTCACGGCGATGGTCACCCCATTCGCCGCCAACGGGTCGTTGGACCTGGACCAGGCCAGGCGTCTCGCGGCCGCGCTCCTCGAGTCCGGCACCGAAGGTCTGGTGGTATGCGGAACGACCGGCGAGGCGCCCACCCTCAGCAACCACGAGAAGCTGGCGCTGCTCGAGGCCACGGTCGAGGTTGCCCACGAGCGCGGTGCGCCGGTCATCGCTGGCACCACCACCTACAACACCGCCGAGAGCATTGAGCTCTCGCACGAGGCGGCCCGATTGGGCGTCGACGGCATTCTGGGAACGGTGCCGTACTACAACAATCCACCTCAGGAGGGGCTGTTCCAGCACTTCCGGGCGATTGCGACGGCGGTCGATCTGCCGATGATCGTCTACAACATTCCGTCGCGCTCGCCGCGCAACATGGAGGCGAGCACCACGCTCCGTCTGGCTCGTGAGGTCTAGAACATCGTCGGGGTCAACGAGGCCCGTGGAACCTTCCAGCAGATCGGCGAGCTCATCCGCGAGGCGCCGAAGGGCTTCCGCGTGTGGAGCGGCAACGACGGCGACCTTCTGGCAATTCTGGCCCTGGGCGGCTACGGCGTGGTATCGGTAGCAGCCCACCTGGTCGGACGCCAGATCGCGGGATTGATCGAGGCGCATGGTGCAGGTGACACATCGCGCGCCGCCCGGCTGCATCACAGCCTGATGCCACTGGTTGACGCGCTGTTCGTCACGAGCAGCCCGATCCCACTCAAGTACGCGCTCAACCGCGTGGGCATGAACGTCGGCGACCCGCGCCTGCCACTGGTGCCGATCGACGCCAGGAGCCAGGCGGTCATGGACGCGGCCCTCGAATCGGCCACGGTTGACCTGCCGGTGGCTGTTCCGGCGTAACCGAACGTCGTCTTAATTGGGACCGGCGCGCGGTTTTGTTAGCATCCGCGCCGCTATGAACGAGCGTCAATTGGCGGACAAAGTGCTGTGTTGCCTGGTGTGCGGAGACGGCTTCGTCTTCTCCGCGGGCGAGCAGGAGCTTTTCCGCTTGCGAGGAATCATCTCAGAGCCAGTCCAGTGCCCGAGCTGCAGGCGTGGACGCGTCGCGTCCACCGCAACCAGAGTCAGAACGCCAGCAAGACATACAGATCGTTGACGTTGGTGTTCGTCGGCCCGGTGCGAATCAGGTCGCCCAGGCGATCGAAGAACGTGTAGCTGTCGTTGTCGGCCAGGTAGCGCGCGGCGTCGAGGCCGAGCGCCCGGGCGCGATCGAGCGTCGTGCCATCGACGAACGCGCCGGCGGCATCGGTCGGTCCGTCGCTGCCATCGGTGCCGACGCTGGCGAGCAACACGTCGCGCGTGCCCTGCAGACTGAACGCCGCCGACAGCGCAAGCTCCTGATTGCGCCCGCCGCGGCCGCCTCCGCGGATGGTCACGGTGGTCTCACCGCCGGCGATCAGGCAACAGGGGCGTTGCAGCGGATGGCCGCTGGCGTCGACTTCGCGCAAGAGGCCGGCCAGCACGCGGCTCACCTCGCGCGCTTCGCCCTCGACGTAGGTGGTCAGGACGAGCGTGCTGAACCCAGCGTCAGAGGCGGCTGAGGCGGCAGCCTGGCAGGCGAGCAGGTTGCTGCCCACGATGACGGCCTGCGTGCGCTCGAACAGCGGGTCGCCTGGCTTGGGGGTGTCCGGCAGATCGCCCGCGACGCCTGCCCGCAGCCGCCGCGCGACGGGCGCCGGCACCTGATCCCACAAGCCGTAGCGGTCGAACACCGCCGCTGCATCGGACCACGTCGAGGTGTCCGCGACGGTCGGGCCTGAGGCGATGGCGTCGAGCGGATTACCCACCACGTCGCTCAGCATCAGCGTCACCAGCCGCGCTGGCGCGGCCAGCCGCGCCAGGCCGCCGCCCTTGACCGCGTCCAGGTGTTTGCGCACCACGTTGAACTCGTTGATCGTCGCGCCACTGCGTAGCAGCGCGTCGGTGGTCCGCTGCAGATCCTCCAGCGACAGGTCGTCGTCGGGCAGGGTCAGCAGGGCCGAGCCGCCGCCCGAGATCACGCACACGACCAGGTCACGCTCGTCGACGTCTTCCATCAGCTCGACGATCGCCTGGGTGCCTTCGGCGCACGCCGAATCGGGCACCGGATGGCCGCCCTCGCGGATGCGCACGTGGCGGGTGGGCGCCGAGTTACCGTAGCGCACCGTGACGCTGCCCTCGATCGGCAGGCGATCGCCGACAACCTCTTCGACGGCCGCCGCCATAGGCGCCGACGCCTTGCCGGCGCCGATCACCACGACCCGCCGAAAGTCCGCCAGGCGATAGGCCTGATCGCCGACGATCAGGCGGTCGTCGTCGCGGCTGACGAAGCGGCGCACGGCCTGGCCCGGCTCGACCGCCGCCAGCGCCGCCTGGAGAACCTTATCGAGCGCTGGCCTCACGTGAGGCGACGTCAACCGTTTCGCCGCTCTTCAGCTCGCCGGCCAGGTGTCCGTTGCTGGCCAGCAGGCGTTGAAAATCGCGCTCGATCACGTCCGCCGCGATCAAACAGTTGCGGCCGATACGCAGGCCGGTAGGAATGCGCGCGCCCTTGCCCACCACCGTGATGCCCGACTGCAGATTGCGCGGCTGAGTGCGATTGGGTCGGGTGTCATTGCCGTCGCCGAGTCGCACGTCGGCGCCGACCACGACGTGTTTGTCGAGGATGGCCCGGTCGACGACGCTACCCGGGCCAACGATGCAGTCCGGGAACAGGATGCTGTCGCGCACCACGGCGCCTTCGGCAACGAACACGCCCGGTGACAGCACCGAGTGCTCGACCATGCCATTGATGATCGAGCCGTGCGAGATCAGGCTGCGCACGATACGACCTCGATCCGTCACCCGCGCAGGTGGCCGCTCCTCCGAGCGTGTGTGGATCACCCAATCCGAGTCGTACAGGTCAAAGTCCGGCGGCTCCTTGAGCAGGCCCATGTTCGATTCCCAGTAGGTCTGGATCGTGCCCACGTCACGCCAGTAGCCGCGGAACGGGTACGCGTAGACGCGGTCCATCTCGACCATGCGCGGCACGATGTCACGTCCGAAGTCGCGCTTCGACCCCGCCGTGCGCGCGTCTTCTTCAAGCCGCCGCACCAGGACGTCGCGGTCGAACACGTAGATGCCCATGCTGATCAGGTTGCTGCGCGGTTGAGGCGGTTTTTCTTCGAACCCGATCACCCGTCCATCAGCCCCTGCGACCAGGGTTCCGAAGCGATGCGCCTCCTCCATCGGCACCTGCATCACGGCGACCGTGGCGTCTGCCTTCCGCTCGTCGTGAAAGGCCAGCATGGTGTTGTAATCCATCTTGTAGACGTGGTCGCCGGACAGGATCAGCAGCGTGTCGGCTCGCCAGTCAGCCAGCGACGACAGGTTCTGGTACACGGCGTCGGCCGTCCCGCGATACCAGTCACTGCCCTTGCGGCCCAGGTATGGCTGCAGCATGCGCACACCGCCGCGCATGCGGTCCAGGTCCCACGGCCGGCCAATACCGATGTGGTCGTTGAGGCTGTGCGGGCGATACTGCGTCAGCACGGCCACGCGGTAGAGGCCGGAGTTGACGCAGTTGGACAGGGTGAAGTCGATGATGCGGTACTTGCCGGCGAACGGGACGGCAGGTTTGGCGCGCTGCGCCGACAGCACGCTCAGCCGCTCTCCTTGCCCGCCCGCCAGGATCACGGCGGCCACGTTGCGCATGGCCATGACGAGCCAGAGTGTACCGCGCCTCGCGCCTAGAGCAGTTCGAGCAGCACGGCGTGGACGTGCCAGAACAGCCGCCACACGTCGGGCACAAACGTCTGCCACGGGACTGTCCGATCTGGAATGACGTGGGCGAAGATCGAAAACTCGGTATAGCGCGCGACCAGGCCGGCCGGCGCTTGCGCGACCAGGCTTCGGCTCTCGGTGAACGGAATGAAGGTGTCATCTCGGTCGTGCATCAGGTACACGTGCGCTCGGATCTCGCTCAGGTGGGCTGCCGGCGACACGCGGGCCAGGCGGTCGCGCACCGCGGGACTGAAGCCGGCGATGATCTGCGCTGCCCGCTCGCGACCTGTCCCGGCGAGGATCTCTTGCCGATCGAGCTCTTGAACTCCCGCATCCTCGAGCGAATTCGCGAGCACCTCCAGCGTGCGAGCCTCGGGCTGCCACTCGATCAGCCTGCCGTCAACCTGTATGGAACGACTGGCCACGTCGAGCACGAGGCTGTCGGCGTCGTCGTAGCTGCCGAAGCTGTTGACGAATCGAATCTCGTCGCGCAGGTCGGGCTGCGCCGCGGCGACCAGGCCGAGACCGCCCGACGCTGACAGACCGACGATACCCAGTCTGCCCGCATCGACGTCCGGCTCGGCCCGCACGGCGTCGAGACTCACGCGGATGGCGTCGACTTCGTCGAACGTCAAGCGCTCCGCCAGCATGCCAGAGGATTCGGGCAGCATGGCCACCACACCGAGCCGCGCCAGCGCTTCCGCGAAGTGGATGGCCAGGTCGCTGCGTGGCAGATCGCCGGCGCCCAGCAACACGATCATGGCCGGGTGGCGACCAGTCTGGGCGGGGTGAACGATCAGCGAGTCGACCGTGCCAGCCGTGTAGCCAAGCGTGCGCGTCTCACGCGT
>CBJLVJ010000058.1:0-9296 GCA_966426465.1 uncultured bacterium
GACCAACCCCCAGGGCCAGATGGAGGCCTTCCGACGATTCGTCGCGATCGAGCAAGACATCGTGGCGGTGTTGCAGGCCAAGCTGCAGCAAGAGCAGAAGCTCGTGCCGCAGGCCTAGAAGTTCGGCCGACAAGCCGGTCTAGAAGTTCGGCCGACAAGCCGGTTTTCCTACACGTCGCAGTCGGCCGAACTTCTTGTCCAAGTTTGCCTAGGAAGGCGGCCACCCAGAATTTGAGGCACTCTCCACCTTTTCGGCCGCCTTCCTAGGCACAAGTCGCAGTCGGCCGAACTTCTTGTCCAAGTTTGCCTAGGAAGGCGGCCGCCGAGATTTTGAGGCATTCTTACGTTTTCGGCCGCCTTCCTAGGCGCGGCTGCATGGCCGCAGCGGGCTAGAATTGCCGGGTCGGACTGGACCGGACTGGAATGTGACCATGATCGACGCGGACGTGCACAACGAAGTGCCTGGCGCCACCGCGCTGTTTCCGTATCTGCCGGACTACTGGATCGAGCACATCACCAATACGCTCTTCAAAGGTCCGACCGATGCCTATTATCCGCCCGATTCGAGCGTGGCGGCTCGGCCGGGCACAAAGCCCGAGGATGGTCCGGCCGGCTCGAGCCTGGCGTTGCTCGCCGAGCAGGTGCTGGACCCCACGCGCACTGAATACGCCGTGCTCAACTGTCTGTACGCCATCGACAGTCTGCACAATCCGGACGCGGCCGTGGCTCTGGCGTCCGCCGTCAACGACTGGCAGATCGCCGAGTGGCTCGACAAGGACCGGCGTCTGCGCGGCTCGATCGTCGTGCCCAGCCAGCTGCCTGCCCTGGCGGCGCGCGAGATCGAGCGCGTGGCGGGCCATCCTGGTTTCGTCCAGGTGTTGCTGCCTGCGCGCGCCCAGCATCCGTATGGCAACCGGCTATTCCATCCCCTGTGGGAAGCCATCACTCGCCACGACCTGGTCGCGGGGATCCACTTTGGCGGCGCTCCCGGGAATCCGCCCACGCCGTCGGGCTGGCCGTCGTACTTCTTCGAGGAGTACGTCGGCATGTCGACCGTCTTCGCCACGCAGTTGACCAGCATGGTCAGCGAGGGCGTCTTCGATCAGTTCCCGACTCTGCGCGTGGCCCTGCTCGAGGCCGGCTTCACCTGGCTGCCGGCGCACATGTGGCGCTTCGACAAGGAGTGGCGCAATTTGCGTCGCCTGGTGCCGTGGGTCAAGCGGCCACCCTCCGAGTACATCCGCGAGCACGTTCGGTTGACCGTGCAGCCGCTGGATGCTCCGCCCGATCCGAAGCCCCTGCTGCAGGTGATCGACCAGCTTGGCTCGGAGGAGATGCTGCTGTACGCCAGCGATTATCCGCACCAGCATGCTGCCGATGCCGAGTCGGGGCTGCTGCGCCATCTGCCCGACGGGCTTGCGCACAAGATCAGGAGCGCCAACGCGCGCGCCTGGTATCGGCTATAACCCGAAAGACAGGAGGAACCCGTGGTTCTGACGACGGCTCGTGAACCCGAAACCCGCGCCCGCACACGCCGCGCCCTGATCGACTGCGACTTCCACAACGAGCTGGACTCGATCAAGGACCTGTATCCCTACCTGTCGCAGCGCTGGCGCGACCACATCGACACTTACGGCACGCGCGGTCCAGCGGGAGCGTACTACCCGCGCTTCATGGACCACCGCGAAGATGCGCGGCCGCCCTCTGGACGGCGTAGCGGGTCTGAGGTGGCGCACTCGCGCAAGGATTTCCTGGATCCCTACAACGTGGCGCACGCCGTCCTGATCCCGCTCACCCCGGCCGGGCGCCAGATGAACCCGGAGCTCGACGCCGCGCTGGCCACGGCCGTCAACGACTGGCAGGTGGCGGAGTGGTTGGATCCAGAGCCGCGCCTGCGCGCCTCGCTGGTGGTGCCGCTGGAGTATCCAGAGGCTGCCGTCGCCGAGATCGAGCGGCGCGCGCACGACCGGCGGTTCGTGCAGGTCCAGTTCACCGGCCGGCCGCACGAGCCGATGGGCCGCCGCAAGTACTGGCCCATCTTCGAGGCGGCGGCCAGCAACGGTCTGCACGTGATGTCGCACGCGTTCGGCTCGTACGGTAACCCGATCACCGGCACTGGCTGGGCATCGTTCTACCTCGAGGACCACGTCGGCCCGGCCCAGGCGATGCAGGCCAACATCATCAGCATGGTCGCCGAGGGCGTGTTCGAGCAGTTCCCGACGCTCAAGCTGGTGTCGGTCGAGAACGGCTTCGGCTGGATCCCGTCGCTCCTGTGGCGGCTCGACAATGCCTGGACGCTCCTGCGCAGTGAGATTCCGCACGTGAAGCGGCCGCCATCGGAGTATGTGCGCGAGCACGTGTACCTGACCACCCAACCGGTTGAGGAGCCTCACCGACCGGAGTATTTCTCGCAGATGCTCGAGCAGTACGGCGAGATGACCAGTCATATCCTGTTTGCCAGTGACTACCCGCACTGGGACTCCGACAACCCCGACATGGCCCTGCCGCCATCACTGCCCAAAGCCCTCCAGGACGCGATCTATTTTGAGAATGCGCGCCGCCTCTACGGACTCTGAGCACGGCAGCGCATGAAGTACGTGGTCGCGTCGGTCGACGAGCTGCCGCCTGGCGAGCGCAAAATCGTGGACGTGGCCGGGCGGTCGATCGGCGTGTTCAACGTTGACGGCGAGTATTTCGCCTTGCGCAATCGCTGCCCGCACCAGGGCGGGGCGCTGTGCGAAGGCAAGCTGTGGGGCGTCCTCAAGGCCGACGTGCCGGGCTCGTTCGACTACTCGCCGCGCAAGGAGATCCTGACCTGCCCGTGGCACGGCTGGGAGTTCCACGTGCGCACCGGCCAGTCGTGGTGCGATCCGCGGCGCCTGCGCGTGCGGAGCTACCAGGTCAGCGTGGAGGACGGCGCGCTGCTGACCGCCGACGCCAGTGCGCCGGCTCACGGGCTGGTCCGCGGGCCGTACGTGGTCGAAACCTACCCGGTCACCGTCGAAGGCAGATACCTTGTGGTAGATGTCCCGACGCGGCCTCCTGCTCAGCCTGCCCCCAGCGCCTGAACTACAAGTAGGCGTTGTTCGACCTGACGACTCACCCGCACCCTGAGGTCCAACTGGCGGCGCAGGACGCGATCGACGGTCGGACACGCGGGCTACGAGCCGTTCTGCCGTTTCTCGGGCCCGCCTTCATCGCGAGCATCGCCTACGTCGACCCCGGGAACTTTGCCACCAACATCTCGGCCGGTGCTCAGTTCGGGTATGCGCTCCTGTGGGTGATCCTGCTGGCAAACCTGATGGCCATGCTCATACAGGGCCTGGCGGCCAAGCTGGGCATCGCCACCGGCATGAACCTGGCGGAGATCTGCCGGGCGCGTTTCCCGAAGTGGCTGTGTTATGTCCTGTGGGTCACGCAGGAGATCACCGCGATGGCCACCGACCTGGCCGAGTTCCTGGGCGCCTCGATCGGCATCAACCTGCTCACGGGCATCCCGCTGGCCGGCGCGGCGTTGGTCACCGGCCTGGCAGTCGTGCTGATCCTCGCGCTGCAGGGCAACGGCTTTCGCAGCATCGAGGCGTTCATTGGCAGCTGCGCGCTGGTCATAGCGCTGTGCTACGTGGTCGAGACGGTGCTGACTGGACCCGATTGGGGCCAGGTTGTGTACCACGCGGTGGTCCCCAGCCTGCCGGGCACGAACGCGATGCTGCTGGCTGTCGGCATCATCGGCGCGACGGTCATGCCGCACGTGATCTACGTGCACTCCAGCCTGACCCAGGGTCGCGTGGTGCCGGCCACCGAGGACGAGGCGCGGCGAGTGTTCGGCTTCGAGAAAATCGACGTCGTCGCCGCGATGGGGCTGGCCGGCCTGGTGAACATGGCCATGCTGTTCATGGCTGCCAGGGTGTTCTACGAGGGCGGTCACGCCGACGTGGCCAGCATCCACTCCGCCTACCAGACGCTCGCGCCGCTGTTTGGCGGGGCGGCGGCGCTGGTCTTCGGCGTCTCGCTGGTCGCGTCCGGCCTGGCCAGCTCGTACGTCGGGACGATTGCCGGTCAGGTGGTGATGCAGGGCTTCGTCGACATCAGCATCCCGATCTGGCTGCGTCGGGTGGTGACCATGCTGCCCGCCTTCGTCGCGATCTATCTGGGCCTGGACCCGACGCGCACCCTGGTCATCAGCCAGGTCGTCCTGAGCTTCACGCTACCCTTCCCGGTCATCACGCTCATCCTGTTCACGCGCGACCGCAAGCTGATGGGGAGTCTGGTCAACCGCCGCTCGACCACACTGCTGGCCGCTGTGTGCGCCACGCTGATCGTGGCGCTCAACGTGGTCCTGCTCGTGCAAACATTCGGCGCCGATCTGCTCCCCTAGACGCCAACGGCGACGCGGTCGTGCTCCACGCGGTACTGCTCGAGCGCGGCGTAGTTGGGCTCCGCACCGTGGCCGGGTACTTCCGGTGGACTCACCGTCCCATCGGAATTCACCTGGAGGGTATGGTGGTACATCTTGCCCCACATCGGATCCACGGAATCTCGATAGAACTCCAGGATCAACCCGTTGGCCACAGCGGAGACCAGGTGAATGTGGATGTCCTGCGAGCCGTGGGGGGCCACGTCGAGGTCGTGCGCCTGGGCCAGCGCAGCAACCTTCATCCACTCCGTCACGCCACCCAGCACCTTGGCGTCGGCGTTCAAGATTGACGCGGCGTTGTGCTCGATCAGGTCGCGGAAACCGTAGCGGGTGTATTCATTTTCCCCGGTGGCGATCGGTATGGACGTCTTTTCGGCGAGCTTGCGCGATCCCTCGTAGTCGTCGGGAGCAACCGGCTCTTCGAACCAGAAGATGTCGAACTCCTGGATACGCTCGGCGAACTGAATCGCCTCGTACGACCGATACGCACAGTTGGCATCGACCATCAGCTTCACGTCCGGGCCGATCGCCTCGCGCACGGCTTTGACGCGCTCCACGTCCTCACGCATGGGCACGCCGCCGACTTTCATCTTGATGGCACGCGCACCCATCATGACGTTGGTCTCCATCTCCTGCTGGAGCTCTCTCAGGCCCTTGCCCTCTTCGTAGTAGCCACCGGCGATGTACGTCGGCATGCGGTTGCGGTAGCCGCCCAGCAGCTTGTACAGCGGCAGGCGAGCAACCTTCGCACGAATGTCCCACAGTCCGATGTCGATGGCGCTGATGGCGCGTGTAGTGAGTCCGCGCCGACCGATGATCTTCGGCACCCACATCTTGTGCCACAGGCGCTCGACATCGATCGGATCCTCGCCGATCAGGTCGTGTTTGAGCGCTTCGATGGTGGCCTGGCCGACCAGCCCGGTGCCGCCGAGTCCAATCCCGGTGATGTTTTCGTCGGTCTCGATTTTGACGATGCCCAATCCGGAGTGGGTATAGGTGTGTTTGCCGTTGCGGATCGGGACGTGGCGGGGCCAGCGGAACTCTTCGGTCGTAATCGAGGTGATCTTCATCGATACGTTTTTCCTTTCGTTGGCGCGTTCATTTTTACGCGTCCTTGATCCACCATTCCGCCTCGCGGAGCGATCCCCAGGTGCCGGGGAAGCCCTGGATGCGCGTGTGGACGAGAAAGTTACCCGGCTCGAACCAGATGTAGCCGAACCAGGCCGACTCGTACATCAGCTTTTGCGCCTGCACGAACAGCGCCTGACGTTTGGTCTGGTCGTACTCGGCGTCGGCCTGATGCAGCGTGTCGATCAGCCCCGGCACGTGGGCGCGGTGATAGGCCGAGTTTCCGCCCTCCGCCCAGGTCACGAGCAGGTCGTCGGTGGGATCCACGGCGACCCCCGATTGTCGGCTGGCCATCTGGAAATCGTTCTGGATGCGGACCTTCTCACCCCAGGCAACGCGCTCGACCACGTCCAGGTTCAACTTGATGCCGATCTTGTCGACCATTTGCTGAATCAGCTGCGCCTGCTGGACGTCCTGTTCACGGTTGTGCACGGTCATGCGCACGTCGAGTGGCGTGCTCACCCCCGCCTCCTGCATGCGCTGGCGGGCTTTTTCCAGATCGAACTCGTAGTACGGCGCCGTGGAGTCGTAGCCGATGGCGCCGGGGACGAACTCGTACGGCAGGCTGAAGCCAAAACCGCCGCCCACCGCTTTGGCGATCGCGTCACGACCGACAGCGTGATGCACCGCTTGACGCAGCGGGAGATTGTCCTGGAATGGCGGCTTGAGCGAGTTGAAGAAGTACTGCCGTTTGTTGCCGCTGAACGGCGACTCCATGTACCGCGCGGTGGCGATCTGCTTTGCCGCCGGCACGTTGCGCCCCAGGATGTTCATGGCGAAATCCGAGGTGCCGGCGCGCATTTCGTTGAACTGCGTGGTGGCCTCCACGATCACGCGGTAGGTGATGCCGTCCAGGTACGGCAGCGGCTTGCCATCGGCTCCCATCTGCCAGTAGTTCTCGTTGCGCTGGACCTGCAGCTTGTCGCCAGAAGCGAAGCTGACGAAGCGGAACGGGCCGGTGCCGATCGGATTCAGCGCCAGCCACTCCTCGCCGTGATCGTCGGCGGCCTTCTTTGAGACGATGGCGGTGTTGTTGCCCTGCGCCGCGGCGTCACTGAGATTGGCGAGCACCGCCGCGCTGGGTCGCGTCAGGTTGAGCTGTACCGTCGTGGGATCGAGAACGGTTGACGGATTGCTCTCGTCGACAGCCGAGAGGTAGTTTCTGGCAAAGCTCTTCGGATTCTGGACCATGCGGTTCAGGTTCCACGCGACCACCTCCGCGGTGAGGTCCGAACCGTCGTGGAACTTGATGCCGTCGCGCAGGTGAAAGACGATCCTGTCGGCGGATGTCTCCCATGCCCGAGCAAGCGACGGCTGGACCGCGTACGTGCCGTCGGCGTTGGGCCGCCACGCCAGGAGCCAGTCGTAACACGCCGCGGCGGTCGGGCCGCTGGCATGGATGGGGTCCATCGACACGAAGTCGTTGGTCTGCAGGATGGTTGCCTGACCGCCACGTTTGATTGCGCCCGCGGCAGGAGCGGCCGCGGGGGTCGCCGGGGTGGCCGCCGCCACAACCGGTGGCGGCGTGGCCTGGCTCGGTACGATCGGCGCCGCGGTAGCCGGTGGAGCACCAGGCGAGGCGGCCGGGGCCGACGGCCGACAGGCCACCAGCAGGCCGAGGCCGCCGATGCCACCCAGGCCGATCAGCCGTAGAACACTGCGACGCGAACGAATTATCACGAGATGCTCCCCTCCTACTGGCGCCTTCTACCCGCTAACCGCGGGTCGAGCGCCCGCCGTAAACCGTCGCCTACGAAATTGAATGCGAGCACGGTGAGAAAAATAGCCACGCCTGGCGCGATGCCGATCCAGGGCGCGACCTCCAGATATTGCGAGCCGGTTCGCAGCATCGCTCCCCAGCTGGGCGTCGGCGGTTGCACGCCGACTCCGAGAAACGACAGCGCCGCTTCGGTGACGATGGCCGTACCCAGCAACAGCGTGGCCTGGACCACGATCGGCGCCGTGACATTGGGCCAGATGTGCTGACGCATGATCGCCAGCGGCGATGCACCGCACACCCGCGCGGCGGCAATGAATTCGCGCTCCCGCACCGACAGTGTTTGGCCGCGTGTCAGGCGCGCCATACCGGGTGCGGCGACAAAGCCGATCGCCAGCATGGCATTGGCGATACTGGGGCCGAGCGCCGCGGTAATCGCCAGCGCCAGGATCAGATTCGGAAACGCCTGTACCGCGTCGACCACGCGCATGATCACGTCGTCGGCCAGTCCACCGCTGTAACCGGCGAGCAGTCCGAGCGCGACACCCCACACCACCGCGATGCCGACCGCGATCAGGCCCACTTCCAGTGAGACGCGCGAGCCGTAGATGATCCGAGACAGGACATCGCGGCCGAGGTCATCCGTGCCGAGCAGATGGCTGGCCGACGGTGGTTCGGTGATGGCCAGGTAGTCCTGCTCGTTGGGGTCGTAGGGCGCAAGCAACGGCGCGGCCAGCGCGCACACCAGCACGATGCCGCTGATGGCCAGTCCGGTGCCGACCAGCCGCGTTTCCAGCATGCGTCGCACGAACCCGCCGGTCCTCCGTTCGGGCTTGCGCAAAGCCTCGCGCGGTTCCGCGGTAGCCACCACCACGTTCATCGGTACCTGATCCTCGGGTCAAGGTAAGCGTAGGCTACGTCGGTCAACAGATTGGCGATCAGCACGGCCAGCGTCAGCACCAGCACTGCGCCCTGGAGCACGGGATAATCTCGAAAAAAGATGGCGTCGACGGCCGCGCGGCCGACGCCCGGGATGGCAAAGACGGTTTCGGTGATTGCCGCGCCCGACACCAGGCCACCGACCTGCAGGCCGACCACCGTCACGATCGGGATCATGGCGTTCTTCAGGGCGTGGCGGGCGACGACTGAGTTATCGCCAAGGCCTTTCGAACGGGCGGTGGTGATGTAGTCCTGCTCGAGGACCTCCATCAACGCCGAGCGACCCTGACGCATGATCACCGCCGCCGAGTGCGTGCCAAGCACGATCGCGGGCAGGATCAGCATCCGCACGCTGAGGAGCGGATCGACCCACGGCGACGTGAAGCCGCTCGGTGGCACCCATCGCAGCAACACCGCGAAAACGTATACCAGCAACAGGGCCTGCCAGAAACTCGGGATGGCCACGCCGCCCATTGCCAGGAACGTCCCCAGGGAGTCGATGCGACTGCCTGGTTTGAGCGCCGACGCGACGGCCACCGACAGGCCCAGCGCGAGCCCGACCACCAGACCGGCCGAACCGACGTACAGACTGATGGGAACGCGCTGCAGCAGGACGCTGCTGACGGATTCGTGGGTGCGGATGGACTGGCCGAAGTCACCCTGGAGGACCCGGCCGAGCCAGTTGAAATACTGCACGTACAGCGGTTGATCGAGTCCGAGATCGCGACGCAGGGCGAGATACGTCTGCTGGTTGCCGGCGCTTTCTCCGAGGATGGCGACGGCCGGATCGCCGGGCAGCACGTACAGCAAGGCGAAGGCGATCATCGACACGATGAGCAGCACAGGCACCATGCTGAGCGATCGGCGCAAGATATAGCTGGTCACACGGTCACAGTGTCCAACCTCGGGTGCGCCACTCGATTCAGGCTCCGGCGGGGCCGAGGACGTTCAGGAGGCGAGCACGGAACCCGGCATTCTCATGTCGGCGCTCCCGCAGCTCGTCGGCTCGCTCAGTCCAGCCCTCCCGTTCGCGAAGCGCAGCGCCCTCCTCGAGCCAGTGGTCGACCTCGAGGAGCCAGTCCGCAAGATCGCTCA
>CBJLVJ010000059.1:0-9290 GCA_966426465.1 uncultured bacterium
GGCTGCTGGCAAGTCAGGCCGAGTGGACCTTTCCCCGCTCGGTTGCGCCCGGCCTGCCGGTATTGAGTCTGCAGGTCGCGGTGCCGAAATATCCGTGGACCGACCTGGCCTACAGCCTGCTCCCCAACGGCCACGGCGGTGGGCCTGACGGTCGAGACATCTACGAGTCGGCTCAGGGGCAGCCGACCACGGGGCTGGGGAGTCCGCTGGGCGTGGTCAAAGAGAGTTACGCCGACGCGCTCTTTGCGCTCGGCAACCGGAGCGGAACCTTCGAGCAAGGGACCTCCACAACGCCCTCCACGGAGGGGCCGATCAACCTGACCACCTGGTTCACGCGCACCGCCACGGTGGGCGATCCCTACGAGTCACCTAGCGGGCAGGACATCGATCCGATTGTCACGCAGGTACGGCGCGGCCTGACGCTGTTCCGAAGCTCGTATTACCAGCTTCCGGAGTGGCAAGCACAGGTAGCTCGGCGGGAGGTGGCCGTGTTCTCGATTTCGGGATGGACCGACGACCTGTTCCCACCACTCGAGTCGTTCCGCCAGTTCAAGGAGCTGAAGCGTCTGGACCCACTCTGGCCGGTGGAAGTGGCCGTAGGGGACATCGGCCACCCGCGTGCCCAGAATCCGCCGCCGGCGTGGCACGAGCTGAATGCGCGGGCGTGGCACTTCCTTACGACACAGATCGGAGGCAGCCACCGTCAGCAGACCACCGTCTCGAGCTTCCGCACGCGCTGTTCCGCTGGTCCGCTCGAGAGCGTCTCAGCGGCCACCCCCGAGGCGCTGGCCAGCGGCACGCTGACCGTCGACTTTGCCGCCTCGCACGTGCTCACCTCCGACGGCGGCCTGGCCGACCTGAACGGACCGGCCGCGGACCCGCTTGCCCATGCGTTGCCTGTGCCCAACGGTGGTACCGACTGCGCGTCGGCGGTTGGTCCGGCGGTCGGCGGATTCACCGGCGTTTCCGAGCCACTGGCCAGTCCGTTGACTTACATCGGGCTGGGCTACGTCGACCTGCCCTACGTGTTCGTCGGCCAGACCGGCCAGGTGGACGCCCGGGTGTGGGACGTCTCGCCCGAGAGCCAGACCCGGCTGGTCTCGCGTGGGACGTACCGCCTGGATGTGCCCGGCTTCGACGCCGCGGCGGGTAGCCTTCGACTACCGCTGTTCGGCAATCACTGGCTGCTGGCGGCCGGTCACCGCGTACGGCTCGACCTGACCCAGGTGGACCAGCCGTTCCTGCGGCCGAGCACTCCTCCCAGCAGTCTCACCTTCACCCATCCGCACCTGGTGCTCCCCACGCGCGAGGCGGGCGAGACGACGCTCACGGGCCAGTAGCTGGCCGAACTTCTGGAGCAATGCCGTAGGATCTTCGAAAGCGCAAGCGCTGCCCTCGGTCACTCAGCGGGAAGGGATCCACACCCATGACTACCGCCCCGGCCCACCGCAAGCCCATCTACGCGCACCTGTACGTGCAGGTGCTGGCCGCGATCCTGATCGGCGTCGTGCTGGGGTTTACCTACCCCGATCTGGCCAAACAGATGAAGCCGCTCGGCGACGGGTTCATCAAGCTGATTCGCATGATGATCGCGCCGATCATCTTCGCCACCGTGGTGGCTGGCATCGCCAAGATGGGCGACATGAAGTCGGTCGGTCGCGTCGGGCTCAAGGCGTTGCTGTACTTCGAAGCGGTGACCAGCGTGGCGCTGTTGATCGGTCTGGTGGTGGTCAACGTGTTCCAGCCCGGTGCGGGCATCAACGCCAACCCGCAGACCATCGATGCGCGCGGCATCCAGACCTACACCCAGGGTGCGCAGGAGCTGCACGGCATCGACTTCGTGCTGAACATCATTCCGACCACCGTGGTTGACGCCTTCGCCAAAGGCGACATCCTCCAGGTACTGCTGTTTTCGATCCTGTTCGGAGCAGCGCTGAGTCGTTTCGGTGAGCGCGGGCGACCGGTGGTCGACTTCATCGATGCTGTCGGTCACGCGCTGTTCGGCGTGGTCGGCATCATCATGCGCGTCGCCCCGCTGGGCGCCTTCGGCGCGATGGCGTTCACCATCGGCACGTACGGTGTCGGCACGCTGGTCTCGCTGGGCAAGCTGATGGCTGGCGTGTACCTGACGTCGTTCCTGTTCGTGTTCGTGGTGCTGGGCATTATCGCCATGCTCACCGGCTTCAGCCTGTGGC
The DNA here is from genome assembly GCA_966426465.1 of uncultured bacterium. GTDB lineage: Bacteria > Chloroflexota > UBA6077 > UBA6077 > CF-72 > CF-72. Next base: position 2,196 of record CBJLVJ010000059.1, read on the forward strand.
GCTTCCTGGTCTACATCAAGGAAGAAATCTTCCTGGTACTGGGTACGTCGTCGTCTGAGTCGGCGCTGCCCGGCCTCATGCACAAGCTCGAGTTCGCCGGCGCCGCGCGCCCGGTGGTCGGCCTGGTGGTGCCGACCGGCTACTCGTTCAACCTGGACGGTACGTCGATCTACCTGACGATGGCGGCCATCTTCATCGCCCAGGCGTTCAACGTCCAGCTCGGGCTCGGCCAGCAGCTGGGCATCCTGGGCGTCTTGCTGCTGACCAGCAAGGGCGCGGCGGCGGTGACCGGGGGCGGCTTTATCACTCTGGCGGCGACGCTGGCCTCAACCGGCAGTGTGCCCGTTGAGGGGCTGGCGCTGCTCCTCGGCGTGGATCGCTTCATGTCGGAGTGCCGGGCGATCACCAACCTGATCGGCAATGGGGTAGCGACCCTGGTGGTGGCGCGCTGGGAGAACGAGCTCGACCAGTCACGCCTGAAGGATGTGCTCACCAGGGAGCCGGACGACGAGGCCGACGAAACGATCGACGGCCTGATGGCGGCCGAGCCGCTCGACCACGTGTCCGATGGGCACCCACGTCCAGTCGGCGTGGCCGCGCGCGAGGAGCGCGAGGCGATTCGCCGCTAGCCGCCGCCGCCGACCGCCTCCGTGACCATGCCCGTGCCACCGCACGTGGTGCACACCGTGTTGCCCTGCAGGCGGCCCTTGCCGCCACAGCGTTGGCAAATGTTCTCGCCCGCGCCCGGCGTGCCTGGCGGCACCTGATCGCCCGGGCTCATGATGCCTGGCTGTCCCACCACCGTGGGCTGCGACGCGTTCTCGACAGGCCCTTTGCGCTTTTCCACGTCACTGGTCCTCCGCGATGTTGTGGCGCCCACGCCGCACGCGCTGTGCCAGGCACGTTGTCGAGTCAGCGGTGGTGGTGGCGCGCGTAGTGCTGCCGCAGCAGGTCCTTGCCGTAGTCGTTGCCGTTCGGCGTGCGCACCACGGTGTGGATGTGGTTCCGCGACGGCTCGTCGTTGTCGAAGGCTACGCCGTTCAGGTGATCGAACTCGATCAGGATCACCGGGCTGTGAATGCGGTAGTAAAACGCGCTGTCCTCGCGGGTCCCGCCAACCCACACGAAGTGGGTGTCGGCCACATGCCGCTGCACTTCGTCCATCTTCACGCGCGCGTGGCCGTCGGCCATCCTGCCGACGTACAGCTCGATCACGTCGAGCAGCCGCGCCTGCGCCGCCGCGTCGAGCTCGCTCGCCGGGAGGCCCGCGTAGGACAGCTGGATGTTGTCACGGAAGGCCGCCGCCTGGATGCGACCGTCCATGCGCTGCGCGCGCAAGACGCCATCGGTCGAGGCTGGCATGGCAATCGCGCGCTGCGCCGCAGACAGCCCGCGCACGAACGCCAGGCCCTGCTGGTCCTCGGCCTCGAACACGCGCGTGCCAGCATGCCTGCCGGAATCCACCGACGTTGGCTCGGAGCCGAAGAACGACGGGGTCATGACCACCTGGTCGCCGAGCACGAAGCAGTTGACGATGAGGTGATGGCCATCGATCTGCCAGCCCCACGGCTGGTCGCGTGACGGCGTGCCCATGATGCTCAACCAGTACAGCCATTCGCCGTACTCGTCAGAGCGGCCGGTGATCTCGGCCAGCGCATCGTTGAGCCGCATGACGTTGCGCGCCAGCTCGAATCCGCGCGCGCTGCAGGTGGCGCGGAGCAGGTCCAGGGCGCGCTCGCGCTGGTCGTGCGTGCACTCGTCGAGGGCGACGCCGTGGCGCATGACAAACGGATGGATATTGCTCCACGCTCGCCATGCGTCGTCCTCGAGGCCGAACAGCGCCGTGCCGCGCCGGTCCGGGCTCAGGCTGTCGAGGAAGGCTTCGGCCGCGGCGACGATGGCATCGGTGGAAACGCCGGTCGGTTCGAGCGCGAACAGTCCCGGCTGGACGTGCCCATCGCTAGTGATGCCGATGAACGGCTCGGCAATCGCCTGGCGGCCGGCCTCGCCATATCCAGCGATCATCTGGGCGGCCTGGTCGGCCCCCGCCGCAAAGGGGCGCCGGCCCGACAACGCGGGCATGTTCCGAACGCCAAAGGTCCTGGGGCTGGCAGTCACCGCACGCTCCTCGCCGGCTCATGCTATCGCCACGGCGGGCGACTGGACGGGATGCACAACATCGGGCGGCGCGAATTGTGCGTCCCGGCCTTTGCAGCATGGACGGGACGCGGCAGAATAGTGCAGTTCGCTTGGACACGAGCTTGCGCCTGCGGGTCGGCTGCGAATTCGACTATGAGAGCGCGGCCGATGTGCCCATGCTCATGCTGGTGCGCGCCAACCCAGACGACACGCATCGCAGCCTGTACGAGTCGCGCTGGTCGAATCCCGCCATCGATATCCGCGAGTACCTCGATGCTTTCGGCAATCGCTGCTGGCGCCTGACCGCGCCGCCGGGACCCCTCCGCGTGCGCTACGACGCGGTGGTCGAGATCTCGGGCGAGCCAGACCCGGTGATGGCCGACGCGCCGCTGATTGGCGTGCAGGATCTGCCGGACGACGCGCTGGTGTTCACGCTGGCCAGTCGCTACATCCAGTCGGACTTGCTCGTGCAGGATGCGTGGGACCTGTTTGGCGCAACGCCGCCGACGTGGGCGCGCATCCAGGCGGTGTGCGACTGGGTCCATCAGAACGTGGAGTACGTGGCAGGCAGCAGCGATCCGACGGTCACCGCGCTGGACGTGTACCAGCGGCGGGTCGGAGTCTGTCGGGATTTTGCGCTGCTGGCCACCGCGTTCTGCCGAGCCCTGAACATCCCGGCGCGCTACACGTTCGGCTACCTGCCCGACATTGCCGTCGATCCGCCCGACGTGCCGATGGACTTCCACGCGTGGTTCGAGGCCTATGTCGGCGGCCAGTGGTACGCCTTCGACGCTCGGCACAATGTGCCGCGCATCGGGCGGGTGGTGATCGGTCGCGGCCGCGACGCGGTGGACGTGGCGATGACCACGTCATACGGTCCGCAGCGCCTCGCACAGATGACGGTCTGGGCGGAGGAGGTCGTGCCGGGGGCGACCGAGGACAACGACGCCGACGAGCTGGAGGCGGTCGATCTACCTGCCACCACCACCCACGCGGGCGGCGCGGTGTGAGTCGGATCGATCCGAGGAGGTTGGACTGGGACCTGGTGCGCAGCGCGACCTACCGTGTCCGCCAGCATTATCGCTACGTCTATTCGGGCGCGGTGCACGACATGAAACAGCGACTGGTCATGATCCCGCCCGACCGCCACCGCGACCAGGTGTTGCGCTCGTGGACGCTCGACGTGCGTGGCGTGGAAGGCTTCTGTAGCATCGACTGGGAACCGGATGCATTTGGCAACCGCGTCTGTCACGTACAGGGCGAGCGAGTCGATCACGCGGTGGACTTCGAGGCGTTGTTTCTGGTCGAACGAGTCCGTGACAACGGCGCACCGGACTCGGGCAATGCCGCGCGCGCCTCTCTCGAGTTCACCGCGTTGACCGCGCCGAATGACGCGGTGCGCGCCGCGGCGCACGACATCCGTGCGGCGGCCGCGTCGCCTCTGGAGCAAGCGGAGCTTGCGCACGACTGGGCGGCGCGCTCGATCGCCTACCAGGTTGGCGTCACCGGTACCCGCACGCCGGCGGCGATGGCGCTCCACCTCGGAGGTGGCGTGTGTCAGGACTTCGCGCACATCATGCTCTCGCTGCTGCGCAGTCTGGGGCTGGCGTGCCGCTACGTGTCGGGCCACCTGCTCGGCGAAGGCGCGCCGCACGCCTGGGTGGAGGTGATGCTGCCGTCCGGAGTGGTCGCTTATGACCCGACCCACCATCGCCGCGCCGGGCTGGACTACGTGACAGTCGCGGTTGGTCGCGACTTCGCCGATGTCACGATGACCTCGGGCGTGTTTACCGGCGCGGCAAGCGGCCGCCTGCACTGGAGCAAGCACGCGGACGTCGTCCAGGTCCGCCCCGCCGAAGCGGAGGCCGGCGCCGCGGCATGACCGCCCCACCGCTCGGCACGTTCCCGTATCAGCTTGACGAGTTCTGGGACGAGATGTTCGAGGCGCCGGATCGGGTCAGGCCACACTACGCCGCGCTGTCCGAGGCCCTGGCGATGCTCAGTCCGGCCGATGTGGAGCGCCGACAGGCCGCCGCCGACCTGTCGTTCGCGGCGCGCGGCGTGACCTTCGCGGTCAACCAGGGAGCCGAGGGCGCGGACAAGGTCATGCCGTTCGACCTGGTGCCGCGCATCATCACCGCGCGCGAATGGCGCACCATCGAGCGTGGGCTGGAGCAGCGCGTACGTGCGCTGAACCTGTTTCTCCACGACATCTACCACGAAGCACGCATCCTGAGCGCGGGGGTGATCCCGCCGGAGCTGGTGCTGGGCTCGCGTGGCTATCGCCGCGAAATGCGCGGTCTGGATGTTCCGCTGGGCGTCTACACCCACGTGGTGGGCAGCGACCTGGTGCGCGATCGGAATGGCAAGTTCTACGTGCTGGAGGACAACCTGCGGACTCCCTCCGGCGTGTCCTACGTTGTGGAGAATCGGCGCGTCCTGAAGAGAGTGTGGTCGCAGTTGTTCGGAGGCTACGACGTACGCCCGGTCGAAGGCTACGCCCAGGACCTGCTGGACGTGCTGCGATCGGTCGCTCCGGAGGGTGTCGACCAGTCACCCACCGTCGCACTGCTCACGCCGGGCGTGTACAACTCGGCGTTCTTCGAGCATGCCTTCCTGGCCAAAGGCATGGGCGTGCAGATGGTGGAGGGACCGGACCTGTTCGTGGACGACGGGACGCTGTACATGCGGACCGTGCAGGGCCCACAGCGCGTGGAGGTGGTCTACCGCCGTATCGACGACGATTTTCTCGATCCACTCGCATTCCGACCGGATTCGGTGCTGGGCGTGCCCGGGCTGCTCGCCACGTATCGTCTGGGGCGTGTGGCGCTCGCGAACGCCATCGGCGCCGGCGTCGCCGACGACAAAGCCATCTACGCCTACGTGCCGAGCATCATCACGTACTACCTGGCCGAGGAGCCAATCCTGCCCACCATTCGCACCTATCTGCCGACCGATCCGAGTGAGCTGCGCTACATCCTCGAACACATGGGCGAGCTGGTCATCAAGTCGGTCAACGAGAGCGGTGGGTACGGCATGCTGATTGGTCCTCACTCGACCAGCGCCGAGCGCGAGGAGTTCGCACAGCGCATTCAGGCCAATCCGCGCGCGTTCATCGCCCAGCCGACGCTCGCGCTGTCGCGCCACCCGTGCTGGGTGGACGACCACTTCGAGGGCCGCCACGTCGATCTGCGCCCGTTCGTCCTGTTCGGACGCGAGGTGCACGTCTCGCCCGGCGGCCTCACCCGAGTGGCGATGCGGCGCGGCTCGCTTGTCGTCAATTCGTCACAGGGCGGCGGCGGCAAGGACACCTGGGTGCTTGCCACGGACGAGGCAGAGGATCGGACGTGACGCTGCTGTGCCGGGTCGCGGAAAGTATGTTCTGGCTCGGCCGCTACGTCGAGCGCGCGATTGCCGTCATTCGCGTCGTCGATGTGACGGCCCACCTGGAGCTCGACGCGGGCGATCCAACTTCGGCGGACGTCGATTTCTGGACGCCACTGCTCGGCCCGGTGGTGGATCCAGCGTCGACGGAGCCAACCTCCGATCACAGGCCAGGGCCGAGCGATGTGCGCTATCACCTCGCCTTCGACGGGGACAATCCCAATTCGCTCATTTCGTGCATACGCCGAGCCCGAGCGACGGCGCGCGAGGTGCGCGAGAGTATCTCGAGCGAGATGTGGGAGCAGATCAACACCAGTTATCTGGCACTGTCGGATCCGACGCGTATGCGCGAGCTGGAGGAGGACCTGCACGATTTTTATGTGCGCACCCGAGACGGGCTGCTGTTGATCCAGGGCCTGGCCGACGTGACGCTGGCCCACGATGCAGCGTGGTCCTTCATCTCGCTTGGCAAATACCTGGAGCGAGCCGAAAACGTGGCGCGACTGCTCAAGGTCCAGTGCTATCTGCTGACGGGTGCGCCGGCGCAGCGGTATGGCGACGAAACAGTCCGTCTGCTGGCGGTTCTGCGCTCGGCCGGCTCCGCCGAGGCGTATGCGCGCTACTACTCACTGCGCGTGGAGGCGCCGCGCGTGCTGGAGTTCCTGTTGTTGAATCCGACGTTTCCGCAGTCCGTGCGGTTCTGCCTGGGCGCAGCGTGGAACGCGCTGGAGTCTGTCGCGCATGGGGTCGCCTACGCGGACGTCAGCGCTGCGCCACCGGTGCGCGCGCTCGGCCTGTTGCGGGCGCGTCTGGAACACGCGTCGGTCGACGAGATCATCGAGCGCGGTCTGGAGGAATCGATGTCTGAGGTGCAAAGCGGGATCGCCGAGGTCAGCGACCGCCTCACCCGAGAGTACTTCCAGTTTTCGCCGGCCGTCGGGCGGCACATGCCGGTCGCTCGCGCGGCGCAGATCATGGCTGCCCAGCAGCAGCAATGAAAGTTTCCGTCGCTCACCTGACGCGGCTGGAATACGAAGCGGACGTGTTCGAATCGGTCATGGACGTCCGGCTGGGTCCGCTGGACGACGCCGACCAGCAGGTGGAGCGGTTCCAGTTGCGCCTGGCGCCCGGTGGCCATACGCGGCAGTACGTCGACGGCTTCGGCAACGTCGCGCATCTGCTGACGAGCACTCGCCCGCACAGCTTTGTCGAAGTGGGCGTGCGCACTGACGTCGAGACATTGCTGGCCGATCCATTCGCGCTGCCGGCGCACAGTCCGGGCCCGTTGAGTCCCGTGGAGCGGGCGGATGCGCTCGATCCGTCGCCCTTGATCCCTGCGCTAGAGGAGCTCGGGCAGATGGCCGCGCCGTTCCGTTCGCTGGAGCCGTTCGAAGCGGCGCTGCGTATGTGCGAGATGATCTACCAGGAGTTCACGTACTGTCAGGGCGTCACGGACGTGAGTACGACCGTCGAACAGATCCTGGGTGGTCGGCAGGGTGTCTGCCAGGACTTTGCGCACCTGTTGATCGGACTGTGCCGGGCGGTGGGGATCCCGACGCGCTACGTGAGCGG
>CBJLVJ010000060.1:0-9279 GCA_966426465.1 uncultured bacterium
ACGTCCACCGGCTGCATGCGTTGAAAATCCGATGCCCAACTGCGCACCAGCAGCTCACTCAGCGACAGCGAGACGATCTTCGCCTCCGGGCCTGGTGCGAAACCGGCTGGGCGGTGGCGCCCGGCGCTCGCCTGAAGCGCCCCCCACAGGTCCACCACGTCGACGGCAAACACCACGTCCGCTTCGCGCAGCAGCTCCACGCGCTGCTCGGTCGCATCCAGCGGATGCTCCGATGGGAAATTGAAGCGGCTGCCCAGGTCGACCACCGGGGCGTGTAGCCGTTCGGCGAGCGTTCGCAGGGCTTCGGCGCCCTCGGCCGAGCGGCCTACCGTGTCGGCCAGGATCAGCGGCCGCCGACTGTCCGACAACAGTCGAGCCGCCGCCTGTAGACCGCTCGGATCGGCCTGTACGGGAGACTGGCGGACCCAGCGATCGAGGTCGGTCGGCATCCTGACGTCCGTAGGCAGCCGATCCTCCTGGAGCGCGGCGTCAAGACAGACGTACACCGGCCCCGACGGCTCGGCCATCATCAAGCGGTAGGCACGCAGCAGCGACTCCGCAACGCCGGCGGCGCTCGCCGGCTGGTCGTCGAATTTGACGAAATCGCGCACGTGGTTGCCCTGCACCAGCGCGGTGTGGATCCATTCGATCCAGGGCCGGCGGCGCGTGGTGTCCATCGGACCCGTGCCGCCCAGCAGGAGCACGGGCGCCCGGTCGCACCACGCATTGAAAATCGCCATGCACGCGTGCTGCAGACCGACCACGTCGTGCAAGGCAGCCACCATCGGGCGTCCGGTTGCCTTCGCATAGCCGTGCGCCAGTGCCACCGCGATTTCCTCGTGGCAACACAGAATCGTGCGTGGGCGCTGATCCTGACCGTAATTGACCAGCGAGTCGTGCAATCCGCGAAAGCTGGCGCCGGGATTGAACGCGGCGTACTCGATTCCCAGGTCCTGGAGGAGGTCGACCACCAGGTCGGAACCGTACTCAGGTGCGCGCGACCGGAGCTCCGCCCTGGCCGACCCCGGTCGGTCCTGAATCACGCGACGACCGCGACTCGACGCAGCAGCGGTAACACTTTATCGGCATACAGGTCGAGGAAGCGACGCTGGTCGGTGCCTGGCGCGTGAAACACCAGGTGGTTGAAGCCGAGGTCCGTGTAGAAACGGATCTGCTGGACGTGCTCCTCCGGATCGGTGGAAACAATCCAGCGACTGGCCGTGCGCTCTGTCGGCAAAGCATCCGACAGACGCTCCATTTCCAGAGGGTCGTGCACGCCCACCTTTTCCTGTGCTGAAAGAGCCAGTGCACCCCAGTGTCGTGTATCTTCCAGCGCGCGCTGCCGGTCAGTGTCAAACGAGACCTTGACCTCGATCATCTTGTCCAGCTTCGATGGATCGCGGCCGGCCTCGCGAGCGCCTTGTTCGAACGCGGGCAGGAGCTGGTCGCGGTACAGCTCGGCGCCTTTGCCGCTGGTGCAGATCAAGCCGTCAGCTACCCTGCCGGCGTACTTCGCCATCTGCGGTCCGCCCGCCGCGACGAGCAGCGGAATACCGCCTGGTGGGCGATCGTACACGGTGGCGTTCGAGGTGGTGTAGTAGGTGCCGGAGTAGCTCACCCGATCTTCGGACCAGAGCCGTCGCATCAGCGTGACCGCCTCCCGCAGTCGCGCGTAGCGCTCGCTGAAATCCGGCCAGGTAATACCTGTTGGCGCTACTTCGTTCAGCGACTCGCCCGTGCCGATGCCGAGCATGACCCGCTCTGGGAACAGAAGCCCGAGGGTGCCCATCGCCTGAGCGACCACCGAGGGGTGGTAGCGGAAGGTCGGTGTGACGACACTGGTGCCCATCAGCACGCGCTGCGTTTTGGCCCCCAGGGCGCCGAGCCAGGCGAACGAAAACGGAGCGTGCCCACCCGTGTGTCGCCAGGGCTGGAAATGGTCGCTCACGACCACGCTGTCGAACCCGACCGTCTCGGCGTGGACGCTGAAATCCAGGAGCTCGACGGGACCGAACTGTTCGGCCGACGCCTTGTAACCCAGCCGCAGCGACGTCATGGTCCTTCGACTCTAGGCGGCGGCTCGCGTCAAGGTCAAGCCACTCGTGCCGCTCCGACGTCACCCCTTCGATTCGAGTCGGTTCTGGACCAGCGCGGCGTAGCGATAGACGAAGTGCGCGAACTTGCCGTAGGGCGCCGAGACGAACAACGCCAGCACCGTCGCCAGGTGAATGACCAGCAGCAAACCCATGACCGGCGTGTCACGCAGGACCAGCAGCAGCATGCCGGTAAGTGACACCACATCCAGGCTGACCAGGAACAGCCAATCCAGCTTGAGCGTTCGCGCGTCGGCCGGCGCGACATCGCTGCGCCACTTCAGGTACAGCAGTCCGGTCGCGCCGACGATCATCCCCACGCCGCCTGCAGAACCGAAAACGACAGGCACGCTGACGATGGGGTACGGCGGCAGTTGATCGAAAAAATCCTGCAGGACGGCGGCCGCGATGGTGGCGACGAACGCGCTCACGAAACCGTAGAACACCAGCATGTGGAGGACCAGCCGTGAATTGGAGGTCCGCTCGTTAGGGTAGTAGCAGCCACCGGCCGTACCACCACGTAGATAGCGCAACGCAAGCGCCTCGCCGGCAGCCACCAGCCCTGCACGAACGTCGGCAAACGTGATGCGTGCCCCGCCAATATCCCGAGCGAACGCGAATGCGCCCGCCAGCATGACGGCAACGGCGTACACCGACAGCGCCAGCGCCGGCAACATCATCGCCAGGTACGGAACAACAGCGTAGAACGCGCCTGGACCCGAGCGGCGTTCAAACAGACCATGCGGGACCGCGATCAGGCCAAACAATGCGAGGCTCAGCAGACTCACGATGGTCAGCACCCAGACGTGTCGTCGCGCCAGGTCAGATACCACCCGCGGTAGGGCGTATTCGGCGTAGGTACGCTCGCGCACCTCGGCCAGCGCCCTGGGAATGTTGACGCCGAACTCGTGCGGCGGGGCGTACATGCAGGCGTAAAAGCACGCCCGGCAATCGTGACACAGATTGGCCAGGTAGACGACGTCGGCGGGCGTGAACCGCCGCCGTTTCTCGAGGGCCGGAAACACCGCGCAATAGCCCTCGCAGTAGCGACAGGCGTTGCAGACTTCCAGTTGCCAGAACGTCTTTTCCGCTATTTCAGGCACGGCCACAGCGCGCCGCCTCCGTCCCGGCGATGCGACCGAATACGGTGCCGATCGTGAGACCGAAGCCGCCGAGATAACCGGCGGACAGAATGTTGCCGGACATGATCTCGCCAGCGGCAAACAGGTTGTCCATGACCCGCCCGTCCGACATGTGGACGCGACTGGAGGCATCCACCTTCAGGCCAAGATAGGTGAAGGTGATGCCCGGCCGCAGCGGATACCCGTAGAACGGCGGCTCCAGGATGGGCACCGCCCAGTGGCTCTTCGGCGGGTCCAGACGCTCGGTGGCGCAATCGTCGAGCGAACCTGGATCGAAGTGGCCCCCAGGTCGAATCGCCGCGTTGTACGCCTGTATCGTTTCGCATATGCACGCAGCGTCCAGTCCCATGGCCGCCGCCAGCTCGCCCACCGACGATGCCTCGAACGGTCGGTACAGCGAGGTGAGAAAGCAGTCCAGCATCCGCGAGTCCACAATGGAGTACGCGATCTGGTCCGGTTGTTCGGCGATCAGCCGTCCCCAGATGGCGTAGCGCTTGGGCCAGAAGTCCTGGCCCTCGTCATAGAAGCGTTGCCCGAACTTGTTGACCGCCACGCCAAACGGAATGGAGTCAAGTCGCGTGGCAATACCACCATCGAACTTCGGTGCGCGCGCATCGAGCGCCACGGCGTGAAAACCTTTCGGATCGCCCGCCGTGGCGGCTCCCTTGTCGAGCAGGCTGGCCAGAACGCGACCGTCGTTGTAGGGGGTTCCGCGGATCACGTAGTTGTCCACCGCATCACCCCAATAGCGACGCAGCCAGTCGAGGTTGGCCTCGAACCCGCCACTGGTGAGCACCACCGCGCCCGCCCGGACCTGGCCCCGACGGCCGTTTCGATCCACCACGACTCCGCTCACCGTGGTGGGACCACTCAGCAGCACGTCCTCAACGGACGCCTCGTACTCCACTCGCACGCCCATGGCTTCGGCGGTCTGATAATAGGTATTCATCAGCGCCTTGCCCCCGCCCAGAAAAAACCGGTTGGTCCGCCCCAGGTGCAGCGTACCGGTCAGCGGCTGCTGCCAGCGCACGTGATGCTCGGTCATCCAGTCCGCAACGCTGGTCGACTGTTCGACCACGAGCTGCGCCAGCGGGCGGTGCTGACCCCCGCCGACGCGCAGCAGGTCGTCCAGCAGCTCCTCCTCCGGATAGGCCTCGCCGGTGGTGAATGGCTCGTCGCGCCCATGCGCGTAGCGGATGTCGCGCGTGTGGCGGCTGTTGCCGCCGCGTCGCCAGGCCGGCGCGCGCTCCAGCAGCAGCACGGACGCGGTGTGGTGGCGTGCCGAGATAGCCGCCACCAGGCCGGCGTTGCCGCCGCCGACCACCACCACGTCGAATGCGTCAGGTGGCACGTGCAGTGACGGCCGCCGACAGGTTCGTGGCGAACTCCTGCACGATCTGATCGGCTTTCTTGCGGATCACCGCCTGGCCAAACTCGCCCAGCTTGCCCATGACGTTGGCGTCGGTCTGGATGTCGACCTCGGTCTCATCGTTCGCGCCCGCGTTCGATACCTGCACGCGCATGCGCGCGTTCACGGCGCCGTTGATGCGCTTGTCGGCGGCCCGCAGGTCCATGCGCGCTCGACGGCCGGCATCGTCACGCTCGGCCAGGACCACCCGACCGTCCAGCTTCACCGCGATGGGTCCGACGCGCACGCTCATCAGCCCCGAATAGGTCTGGTCGTCGATGCGGGCCACGTCGTCGAGCCCGGGCACACACCGACTGACCGCAGGGATATCCATCATGAATGCCCAGACTCGGTCGGCCGATGCCGGAATCGTGATCCGATGCTCGAGCAACATCCTGTTAACAAAATTCAGTGTATACAGTGGGCTATGCCTCTTCAGTTCGGCCCACGTTTGAAGGCGTTCCTCGACGAGCCGACCCCGGCCATTGTGGGAACGACCCGTCGCGACAGCAGCGTGCAGATGACCCCCGTGTGGTTCGAGTACCGCGATGGCCAGATCTGGCTGAACGGCGGCCCGCGGCGGGATTGGTTCAAGCACATGCGGCGCGACCCGCGCGTGAACGTGCTCGTGCTCGACCCGAAGAATATGTTCAGGCACGCCGAGATCCAGGGTCGGTTGGCGGATTGGACGACTGAAGGCGCCGACGACCACATCGAGCACCTGTCGCAACGGTATCTCGGGGGTCCCTACCGCAACCCGAAGATCGATCGCCTGATCATCCGCATCGATCCGGAGCGCGTCACCGGCATGGAGAGCGGGCAGCCATGGGACGTCAGCGGCTAGCCAGCACGACCTGACCGCGACCGACCACGACTCATAGACTGAGGGGCGTGCCCACCCCCCAGTTTGTCCTTGCCGCGCAGATCGATCGGGTGCCGTCGATGCGCGTCGCCCTCGATCGAGCGCAGGCGCTGCGGTTCGAACGGCTGATGCAAGATCTCGTGCTGATCGACGTCCACCAGCACCCGATGGTGCTGGCTGCTGACGCCAACGAGATGCCGGCGTATTTCAGAGGCAATGCCTATGAATGGGGCTTCGAGGCCGTCAAGGCCGGCGGTTGGACAGCAGTCGCCACAGCCAACCTCCTGTCCTGCCTGGGCAAGGAGCCCGATGCCTCATTCAGTCGGTTTGCGGACCTGGTCGACGAGCTTGGGATGATGCTGGCGGACGTACACACGCAGTCCGAGCAGGTTGCCAGGATCAGTCGCGCGCAGGACATCCTCGACGCAAAGCAGTGCGGCAGGATCGGATTTCTGCCGACTGTCGAGCACCTGGCGATCGGCCACGAGCTCCATCGAGTAAATGTGCTGTACGGCATCGGTGTGCGGCTGGCTGGCCTGACGTACATGCGCAAGAGCTACATCGGCGACGGCCAGTACGAGCGCACCGACTGCGGCCTGAGTGAGTTCGGAGTCGAGGTCGTACGCCGCATGAACGACGTGGGTATGGCCATCGATCTGTCACATGCGGGATCTCGCACAGCGCTCGAGACAATCGAGCTGTCCGCGACGCCCGTCGTATTCAGCCACAATGGATGCCCCGCCCAAAGGCCAGGTGCGGGTTCGGCGTGCGGCCGATGTCCAGGCTGTCGGGATCGACGAACTGGGCCGGATCGTGGTTGGCCGCGCCCAGCAGCGGCAGCACCCAGTCGCCAGCCCGAAGGGTGTGGCCGCCAATCTCAACGGGCTCACGCAGCAGGCGGCCGGTCAGCTGCACCGGCGAGTCGAAGCGCAACAGCTCCTCGACCGCGGTGGCCAGCAGCTCAGGCGAGCGCTGCAGCCGCTCGAGCTGATCCCGATGGCGCAGCAAGGCGAGCGTGCCGTTGCCGATCAGGTTGACCGTCGTCTCGTGCCCTGCGATCAGCAACAGCGTGCACATGACCACCAGCTCCGGCTCGCTGAGCACATCACCCGCCTCCTCGACGCGCACGAGGGCGCTGATCAGATCCGACCGCGGCTCGCGACGTCGTTCGGCGATGATGCCGCGCAAATAGGTGTGCAGCGCCTCACGCGCCGGATACACCCGCGACATGAGGTCGGCCGAGACGAGGGGATCGAGGCTTGCGGCGAGCAGCGATGACCACTCGTGAAACACCGAGCGATCCTCGGGCGGTACACCCAGCAGCTCGGCAATGACCACCACTGGCAGCGGGTACGCGAGATCAGCGATCAGGTCGAACTGCCCATCGCGCTCGGCGACGCGCTCGAGCAGCTCGCCGATGACGGCGATGATGCGCGGTCGCAGCTGGTCGATCATGCGCGGTGTGAAGGCCTTCTGCACCAGCGCGCGCAAGCGGGTGTGGTCGGGCGGATCCGAGACGAGCATCGACTTTGCCACCCAGCTGCTGTCGGCCGGCTGAATGGTGCGATCGGCCGAGAAGCGTGGATCGGTCAGGCTGAAGACGACGTCGGCGTAGCGCACGAGTGTCCACGCCTGGAGCACGTCGTTCCACTGCACCGGCGCTGTGTCGTGCAACTGGCGATACAGCGGATACGGATCGTCGCGGAACTGCACGAGCAGCGGGTGGTCAGGCATCTCGGCCATCATGGCCTGCCAATTAGACAGCCATTCTGTGTCAGGGCGCCACGCATTTCGAACGAGCAGCTCGGCACTGAGCCCGTGCGCGAGCTCGCCGCTACGTCGACCTGGCCTTGTATGATGTGCACGAAATGGGCGGTCCGGGAGCGGCTGCAGCGGCGTGCCTTTAGTCACTGTGTCTGAGCTACTCCGCCTGGCGCTGCCGCCCGGCACGCGCGTGGTGGCCGGCGCGGGGGGACTCGGCAACGCCGTGACCTGGACGCGCCTGCTTCGCGCGCGACCCGCCAGCCTCGGGCGCATCGAGCAGGGCGAGATGTGGCTGCTCTCGACGGCTGCGCTGCAGCTGGTCGGCGACCCGCGCGCCGTCGCGCGCATGCTGCGCGACATGGCCCAGGCCGGGGTGGTCGGCTTCGTCACGCCGGACTCGCTCGGCCCAGAGGCCGAAGCGCTCGCCGAGGAAGTCGCCACACCCATCTTGCGCGTACCCGCCGACACGTCGCTGGCCGAAATCGACAAGGCGATTGTTGGTGTCCTGGTCGACCGCGACCGGGCCATCGGCCAGTGGGTCCAGGAGATCTACGAGCGCCTGCTGTCGACGCTGGTCGAAGACCGCGGTCTGGAGCTGATCTCGGGCATCGTCGCCGAGGTCAGCGGCAAGGCGGTGTATCTGCTCGACGAGCATTTCCAGCCGACGCTGCAGACGGGCGGGGGCGATCGGGCAGCCGAAGCGCTGGCCGACGTCCGCCGGCGCCACTGGGAAGGCGTCCTGGGCAATGTGTCCGAACGGCTGGTGGTGGTGCGCTCGGTCGCCGACGAGCCCACCGCCGTTGCGCTGCGACCGATCACGTTGCGTGGCGCCGTCGAAGGCTATCTGGCCATCGTTGGCCCGCCCGACGACTTCGTTGACTTCGATCACCAGGTGGCCGACCGCGCGGCATCGGTGCTGGCCATCGAGCTGGCGAAACAGTCGGCGGTGGTCGAGGCGCGCTTGCGGCTGCAAGGCGACTTCCTGACCGACCTGCTCGATAGCCCGGCTCCGCCTGACGAGGCGCTGCTGGAGCGCGCGCGGCGGCTCGGTTACGACCTGAGCCGGCCCCACCTGGTGTTCGTGCTCCGTCCGCGTGAGGACAGGTCGACCAACAACAGCAGCAGCAATGTCCGCGGTCAGCAGCGCTTCGTCGACGCCGCCCGCCGACGACTGGTGCTCGCCGACGTGACGACGCTGCTGCGCGAGCGCGACGGCAGCGTCCAGGTGCTGATGCCCTGCCCGCCGGAGGTCGACCCGGGCGACGTCGACGCCGGGCTGGACTGGGTCGAGCGCCTGCGCCGCGGACTCGAGGAGTCGCTGACACCCGAGTCGGTGGCGGTGGTCGCCGGTGTCGGCCGCACCCCCGGGCCCGATACCACCGCCTTTGCCGCCATGCGGGAAGCGACGCGTGCCGCCGACATTGCCGCCAGCATGGGCCCAGACTCGCCGCCTGCCCTGCACTTCGCCCGGTTGGGCGCCTTGCGACTGATTTTTCATCTGGCCGACAACCCCGAGCTGCGCGCCTTCCAGCGCGACGTGCTGGGCACGCTCGAAGCGGCCGACGCTTCGCGCCGCTCGGAGTTCGTCCGAACCCTGGACGCCTTTCTGCGCGCCGGCGGCAACCACATGCGCGCGGCGCGCGACCTCAACGTGCACCGCAACACGCTGATCTACCGTCTCGAACGCATCCAGGAGCTCCTCGGCGGGTCCAATCTCGAGGACCCCGAAACGCGGCTCAACCTGCAGCTGGCGCTGAAGATCCGCGCCGCGCTCGGCGGCAGCACGGCACAGCCATCGCTCAGCGCGCCCTGAAGCAGCGCTTGCCGTCGGCTGCTACGAGCGAGCGCACCCGGGCGGCAGCCGAGCGCAACCATCGGGCACACTACTGTCATGTCGACGACGGACAAACCGGCGATGAAGCAGCGCGTGATGGAACAGGCCGCGGCAGCCAACGTTCGTTTCGTCAGCCTGCAATTCACCGACATCATGGGCGTGGTCAAGAACGTCCA
>CBJLVJ010000061.1:0-9269 GCA_966426465.1 uncultured bacterium
CCCGGGCAATCCCGCGGCGGACGCCGTGGTCAGCTCGAAGCTTTCGAGCGCAACGCCGAAGCCGCCGCGGCGACGGCAACGCGCGCCGCCGAAGCGGGCCCGATCGAGCTGCCGTCGGTAGTCAGCGTCGCCGACCTGGCGGGCATTCTTGGCGTGCCTGTCACCCAGGTCATCAAGACCCTGTTCACCAACGGCACCGTCGCGACGATCAACCAGGCCCTGGACTACGACACCGCGGCCATCGTCGCGTCCGATCTCGGCTTCGAAGTCCGCGAGCAGGGCGGCACCGCCGCTGCGCCAGCCGCCCCGGCGCCCGCGCCCACGGCTGCCGCGCCAGCCGTCGCCGACGGTACGGCCGAGGTTGCCGCACCCACGCCGCCGGCCGAAGAGGAGGACGACCCGAGCCTCCTGCAACCACGCCCACCCGTGGTCACGATCATGGGTCACGTGGACCACGGCAAGACAAGCCTGCTGGACGTGATCCGCAACACGCGTGTGGCAGCCGGCGAAGCCGGTGGCATCACGCAGCACATCGGTGCGTACCAGGTCGAGGTCAATGGTGGCCTGATCACCTTCCTCGACACGCCAGGCCACGAGGCCTTCACGGCCATGCGCGCCCGGGGCGCTCAGGTCACCGACATCGCCGTGATCGTGGTCGCGGCGGACGATGGAGTGATGCCCCAGACCCGCGAGGCCATCGACCACGCTCGTGCCGCGCACGTGCCCATCATCATCGCGATCAACAAGATCGATCTGGCCTCGGCCAACCCGGACCGCGTCAAGCAGGAGCTTGCCGACCTGGGCGTCGTCGTGACCGAGTACGGCGGCAACATCGAAGCGATTCCGGTTTCGGCGCGCACGCACGAGGGCATCACCGCCCTGCTCGAAACCATCCAGCTGGTGGCTGAGGCCGAGGTTGAGCCGAAAGCCAATCCAAACCGGCCCGGCTCGGGCACGGTCGTCGAGGCCAGGATGGATAAGAGCCGTGGCGCCGTGGCGACCTTCCTGGTTCGCCGAGGCACGCTGCGCGTCGGCGACCTGGTCGTCGCTGGCTCGATTCAGGGCCGCGTCAAGGCGCTGTTCGACGACCGTGGGCGGCGCGTCAAGGAGGCCCCGCCGTCGTTCCCGGTCGAGGTGCTGGGCCTCAGTGGTGTGCCGAGCGCGGGCGACCGCTTCACGGTCGTCGCCGACGAGCGCGTCGCACGTGCGATGATCGAGGCGGCCAGCGGTGCCGGCCAGCGCGACGGTGAGACCGAGCTGTCGCTCGAGGCGGTCTTTGCCCGCATCCGCTCTGGCGCGGTCAAGGAGCTGAACCTGATTGTCAAGGCTGACGTTCAGGGCAGCGTCGAACCGATCACCAACTCGCTGGAGAAGCTCGGCGATCAGAATGAGACGCGAGCCAAGGTGATCCATGCTGGGCTCGGCAACGTCAACGTGAACGACGTCAACCTGGCCGTGGCGTCAAAGGCGCTGGTCATCGCCTTCAACGTCAGGACCGAGGCTGATGCCCGCCGCGCAGCCGAGCTCCAGGGCGTGAGCATCCGCGAGTACAACGTCATCTACACCCTGGTCGAGGACGTCGAGAAGATGCTCACGGGCATGCTCGAGCCGCGTTACCAGGAGGTGGTGCATGGTCACGCCCAGGTGCGCGCGACCTTCAAGGCGGGCCGCCGTATCATCGCGGGCTGCATCGTGACCGACGGCGTGATCCATCGTCGCGACCGGGTGCGCTACGTGCGCAACGGGCAGCGCCTGTGGGAGGGCAACATCGCCTCGCTCCGGCGCGAGAAGGAGGACGTCAACGAAGTTCGAGAAGGCTTCGAGTGCGGCATCCTGCTCGAAGGCTGGGACGATATCGCCGAAGGCGACACCATGGAGATGTTCACCACCGAGCGCGTCTGAAATGAGTCTGCCATGCCGCCTCGCCGCATTGAACGCACCACTCATTTGCTGCGGCAGGAGATCGCCGACCTCCTGACGCGGGAAGTCAAAGACTCGACCCTGTCGAGCGCGCTGATCTCGATCACCGACGTCGAGACGTCGCCTGACCTGCACTCGGCCAAGGTGTACTTCAGCGTGTACGGCGACGAGGACACCATCAAAGCTGCAGAGGAGCATCTCAAGCGCGCATCTGGCTTCCTGCACCACAACTTGAAGGAGCGGCTGGACCTTCGCCATACCCCGCACCTCGAGTTCATCGTCGACCGTTCACTCGCCCGCGGTGACCGCATCATGCGCTTGATGCGCACGATCGAAGAGGAGCGTCAGCATCCGGAGTCCTGAGCGAGCGGGCATCCTGAACGTCAACAAGCCACGCGGGTGGACCTCGCACGACGTCGTCGCGCGGGTGCGCCGCCTGGCCGGCCAGACGCGTGTCGGCCACGCGGGAACGCTGGACCCGCTGGCCGACGGAGTGCTGCCCGTCCTGCTCGGCCGCGCCACGCGTCTGGCCGAGTGGATCCAGGCTGGCGAGAAAACGTACCGCGCCATTGTCTGCCTGGGCACGTCGACCGAGACGGACGACGCCGAAGGCTCGGTCGTCAGCGTTGCGGCGGTGCCGGCCTTTTCTGAAGCCCGCCTCCGCGAGGTGCTGGCCGATTTCCAGGGAGAGGTCCTGCAGACGCCGCCCAGCTATTCGGCCCTGAAGGTCGGCGGTCGTCGCGCGTACGCCGTGGCGCGCGCGGGCGGCGAAGTCGACCTGGCGCCACGGCGCGTCAGCATTCACGAGCTTCGCCTGGTCGACTGGACAGCCACCGAGCTGAGGCTCGAGGTGACCTGCTCGAAGGGCACCTACATCCGAGCGCTGGCGCGCGACATCGCCGCTACACTGGGCACCGTCGGCCACCTGGGTGGGCTGACGCGGACGCGGGTCGGGCCGTTTTTTCTCGAGCAGGCAATTGCCCTCGAACAGCTTGCCGAGCACGGCGTCGACCCGCTCATGCTGCCGCCGAGCCGCGCCATTCCGGACGCGTCCACCTGGACCACGCGCGATGGCGAAGCAGCCAGGCTCGTCAACGGCCAGCCGATCGGCGCCGACGGCCTGCGCGCCGACGCCGTATGGGTCTACGATCCAGACGGGCGGCTTGTCTGTCTCGCCTCGGCCGACGGCGTGCAGCTCCGACCCCGCCTGCTCCTATGAGGCCCGCGATCGTCACGATCGGCAACTTCGACGGTGTTCACCTCGGACACCGCATGCTGATTGGCCAGGTGGTCGACCGTGCGCGCGCGCTTGGGCTGCAGAGCTTTGCCATCACCTTCGATCCCCATCCCGAGCGGGTGCTGTTCTCCGAACGCAAGCTCACCTATCTTTCGACGGCGCAAGAGCGCCGAGAGCTGCTGTGCGCGTCGGGCATCGACGACGTGTGGGTGTGTCCGTTCACGACCGAGCTGGCCCGCCTGGAGCCCGAGGAGTTCATGCGCATGGTGACCGACCGTCAGCCGATTGCCGAGCTGTGGGTTGGAGCTGATTTCGCGCTGGGCCGCGGTCGCAAAGGCACCATCGGCGTGCTCGCCGACATCGGCGCTCATCTCGGATGGGCGCTGCACATGGTGCCGCCGTACATGCTCGAGGGCCAGGTAGTGAGCAGCACGGCCATCCGCACGCTGCTCGCGGCTGGCGCGGTTCGAGGGGTCGCCGATCTACTCGGCCGCAACTACAGCGTCGCCGGCGAGATCCGTGGCGCCGAGCTGTGCGTCGACGCGGACCGCGCCCTGCCGCGTCCTGGGCTCGTCTACGGCGCCGAGCTGCGCCAGAACGGCGCCCGCCTTGAGGTTCAGGCCACGGTGCTGCCCACCCCGGGCCGCATCAGCCTGGACTCCCAGGCAGCCTACGAGGTGGGCCCCGCTCAGCTCACGTTTCTGCGCCGCGAGTCCTGAATGCGCGAGCTCAGTGCTCGCCGTCTTGCTCCTTCTTGTGCTCCTCGATGATCTTCGCCTGCAGGTGCGCGGGCACCGGGTCGTAGTGCGACACGCGCATGGCGTACGTGCCGCGGCCCTGGGTCATCGAGCGCAGGTCCGTGGCGTAGCGCAGCATCTCGCTCTGCGGCACGCTGGCTTCGATCAGCGTATTCGGCCCGTCAGGCGTCATGCCGTGGATGTGCGCGCGACGCGTATTGAGGTCGCCCATGATGTCGCCGGCGAACTCGCTGGGCACCGTCACCTCAACGTGCATGACCGGCTCGAGCAGCACCGGGTTGGCCTGTGTAAAGGCGGCCTTGAAGCCGACCGAGCCGGCCGTCTTGAACGCCGCCTCGCTCGAATCAACCGGGTGGTACTTGCCGAAGACCAGAGCGACGCGCACGTCCACCACGGGAAAGCCGGCGATGACGCCCTGTTCCATGCTTTCGCGTACACCCTTCTCGACCGCCGGAATGAACTGCCTGGGCACCACGCCACCAACGATCTTGTCGGCGAACTCGAAGCCTTCACCGCGCGCGGTCGGTTCGACCTCGAGGTTGACCACGCCGTACTGGCCGTGTCCACCCGACTGCCGTACGTGGCGACCCTCCGCCGCGGCCTTGCTCGTGATCGTCTCGCGGTACGCGACTTTGGGCGTGTCCAGCGTCACGTTCACCCCGAACTTGCGCTGCAGGCGCTGGGTCGCGACCTCCAGGTGCGAGTCGCCCAGTCCCGACAGGATGACTTCGTTGGTGGACGCCTCGCGGTGCATCTGCAGGCTGGGATCCTCCTCGAGCAGGCGGGTCATCGCCGTGCTCAGCTTGTCCACGTCGTTACGTGACTTCGGATGCACTGAGGCAAAGTGCGCCGCGGCCGGATAGTCAATCCCGGCCAGGTCCAGCCCGCTGTCCCTGGTGGACAGCGTGTCGCCCGTGACGCTGTCGGCCAGCTTCGGAATCACGCCGATGTCGCCTGTAACGAGTCGCTGAGTCGGCTCCTGCGTCTTGCCGCGGATGTGAAAGATCTGCCCGATGCGCTCGTCCTTGCCCTTGTGCACGTTCCACACGTGGCTATCTGCGCTGAGCGTGCCCGAGTACACGCGCACATAGCTGAGCCGGCCGATGTTCGGATCCGAGACTGTCTTGAAGATCAGCGCGGCGAGCTTGTCGTTGGCTGGCACGGGCGAGCCGTTGGCCAGCCTGGCCTGCACGTCGGCCGGCGATGGAAGAAGCTCGACGATCGCGTTCAGCAACGGCTCGAGACCGACCGACCTGCTGCCGGCTGTTGCCAGCACGGGGAAGAGCTTCTGCTCGCACACGCCCTGACGAACGGCCGCGGCCAATTCCTCGGGTGTGATTTCTTCGCCTTCGAGGTATTTGTTGATCAGATCGTCGTTGAGCTCGCAGGCGCTTTCGATGAGCATCTCGCGAAGCTGGTCGATGCTGCCCTGCTCGGCGGCCGGTGGCTCTTGCGCGGAGTCGCTGCCGACTATGTACGCCTTGTTGCGCAGCAGGTCGACGACGCCGTTCAGGCTGTCGGCTCGGCCGATCGGGAAGACCAGCGGCACGACGCTCTTGCCATAGCGCTCACGCAAGCTCTCCAGGACGGAGCGGTAATCGGCATTTTCACGATCCATCTTGTTGACCACGAGCAGGCGCGGCAGGTGGCCGGTGCGTTTCCACACCGCGTCGGTGCCCACCTGCGGTCCAGCCACGGCATCGACCAGGATCAGCGCGCCGTCGGCCACCCGGGTGGCTTCGGCGACCTCGCCGTAGAAATCGGCGTAGCCGGGTGAATCGAGCAGGTTGATCTTCGTGCCCTGCCACTCCAGCGGAGCCACCGCCAGACTGACCGACATCTGCCGCTTGAGCTCTTCAGGATCGAAGTCTGTCGTGGTGTTGCCGTCCTCGATCGAGCCGATCCGCGTGATGGCGCCCGCGCGAAACAGCAACGCCTCGACCAGCGTCGTCTTGCCCGCGCCACCATGCGAGAACAAACCGACGTTGCGGAGCTGCGCGGGTGCGTATTCTTTCATGTGCCGTGGGACTCCCGACGGGGCCAAACCCCCGGACGATTAGTATACGAAGGGGGCTCCACATGACCCGCGCAACTCGAGCCCGCCCGCGCTTCGAGCGATGATCCCGATCAAGGACTACCCGGGCGAGCGCCGCACGTTCCCGTGGGTCATGCTCACGATCGTGCTCGTCAACGTGCTCGTGTTCATTTTCGAGCTCGGCGTGGGCGACACCGACTCACTCGACCGCCTGTTCCTGTCCGCGGGGATCGTGCCCGTCGAGTTCACCCGCGGCGTGGTGGTTGGCCCGCCCCCGCCATTCAACATGCCCTGGGTCACGTTGTTCACGAGCATGTTCCTGCACGGCGGGCTGCTGCACATCGCCTCGAACATGCTGTACCTGTTCATCTTCGGCGACAACGTCGAGGATCGTCTGGGCCATCTACGCTTCCTGATCTTCTATTTCCTGTGCGGCCTGGCCGCGGGCATCACCCACATCGTGATCAACGCGGGCTCGTCCACGCCCAGCATTGGCGCCTCGGGCGCCATCGCCGGCGTGCTGGCCGCCTACCTGCGACTGTTCCCGCACGCGCAGGTGCGCACGCTGTTGCTCATTGGCCCGTTCATCCTGGTGCCACGTATTGCCGCCGCCTTCCTGATCGTGTTCTGGTTTATCACCCAGTTCATCTCGGGCGTTACGTCGCTGGGTGCGTCGACCGACACGTCGGGCGGCGTTGCCGTGTGGGCCCATGTCGGCGGCTTCATTGCCGGCCTGATCCTGGTCCAGGTCATGGCGCCCCGTCCGAAGGCCCCTGCCATCGCTTATTAGGTCAATGCTAGACTTGGTGACCAAAGCTGGCGGGCGCCAGCACTTCCGTGCCCGCGTGTCTGTGCCAAGGAGGCGAATCACCCAGTGTCCGGTCATAGCAAGTGGGCCCAGATCAAACGTGCCAAGGGCGCGAACGACGTCAAGCGCGGTCAACTCTTCACCAAGCTTGGTAGGGAAATCTCGGTGTCGGCGCGCGAAGGTGGCCCCGATCCCGACGGCAACCCGCGCCTGCGCCTGGCGATCGATCGCGCACGTGAAGCCAACATGCCGATGGACACCATCCAGCGCGCGATTCAGCGCGGCGTGGGCGGTGGCGAGGGCGCTGCGCTCGAGGAGGTCGTGTACGAGGCCTACGGCGGTGGCGGGGCTGCCCTGCTGATCGAGGCCACCACCGATAACCGCAATCGCACGGTCGCCGAGATTCGGGCCGCGCTGACCCGCGGCGGCGGGTCGCTCGGCGAGTCGGGTTCGGTGGCCTGGAACTTCGAATCGCGCGGCATCATCCTGGCGGAGCCGAGCGACGCGACGGATCCCGAAGAGCTGGCGCTCAAGGCCATCGATGCTGGCGCCGACGACTTCAGCGTCGACGGTCGCGAGGTCGAGGTTCTGACTGACCCGCCGCGCGTCGACGAGGTGCGCCGAGGACTCGAGTCCGCCGGGGCCAGGGTCATCAGCGCCGAGGTGGCGATGGTGCCCAGGACGCAGATCGACTTGCCGTTCGATCAAACCACTGCGGTGATGCGTCTTGTGGACCGTCTCGAAGACCTCGACGACGTGACGCGCGTGTATACCAACGTTCACATTTCAGATGAGGTGCTCGCGCAGGCAAGTGCGGGTTAGACCCCTCGCAGCAAAGGAATACCTCTTGTGATCGATGCTTCGCGGAGCCTGGCGGACAGCGGCGGCGCCAACGACGGCCCCGAAGTCGCGCGTTATTACCACGCTGACCCGTCCTGGTTCGAGGAGAACAACCTTTCCTTCGAAGACGTGGTCCGCGCGCGCATGTGCGACACCTGCCGCGCCAAGATCGGACAGGAAGTGGAGGAGCGCGCGCCTGTGTTCGACAAAACCACAGGGCGCATGCGCTTCGAAGTCCATCGGACGATATACGGCAGCGATCCGCTCAAGTGCATTCGCGAACACTGCGGACGAGCCAAGAACTACATCCATCGCGACATGCCGACGCTCGAGGCCATCTTCCGCATCTTCCTGGCGAACGGAAACCAGCCGATGACGCTCGAGCAGGTTCGCGAACAGTTGGCCGAATGGTGTCCGGGCGGTGGTTGCCAGTGGCTGTTGTTGCCTCAGGACATGGTCGAGCGTCTGGTGCAAAACGACCGTCACTACGGGCTGCGGCAGACGGAAGCCCCGACGGCCCACGTCGAATAACTCGACAGCGCGCGGATTGGAGCTCGGCCTCGAAGAGGTCCAGGCGGCCGCGGCGCGCCTGGCTGGGCGTGTCCACCTGACGCCGTGCTGGGAGTCGCGCACCTTCTCAGAGCTGTGCGGCGGCCTGGTCTGGTTGAAGTATGAGAACCTGCAGCGCACGGGGTCGTACAAGATCCGTGGCGCGCTGAATCGGATCCTGACCTTGCCGGCGACGGCGCGCGAACGCGGCGTGATTGCTGCTTCAGCCGGCAACCACGGCCAGGGGGTCGCCGTGGCGGCCGCGCTGTCGGGTGTGGCGGCCACTATTGTGATGCCCAGGCAGGCGCCGCTGGCCAAGGTTTCGGCGACGCGTGGCTATGGCGCCCGGGTCATGCTGCACGGCGACGTCTTCGACGAGGCGCACGCCGAAGCTTTGCGTATCGCGGCCGACGAGGGCCTCACCTACGTTCACCCGTTCGACGACCCGATGGTCATGGCCGGCCAGGGCACGGTTGCGCTCGAAGTGCTCGAGGCGGCGCCGGAGATAGACATGCTCGTCGTACCCATCGGTGGCGGCGGTTTGATCGCGGGGATGGCCGTGGCTGCCTGCTCGCTGAGACCCGACCTGCGCGTGATTGGTGTCCAGGCCAGCGGCGCGAACGCAACCGAGCGTGCCTTCCACGGTCGCTACACGGGACCGCTCGAAGGGCCCGAAACCATTGCCGATGGCCTGCTGACGCGTGCGCCGGGGGAACGCACGCTGCCGATCATCCGCCGCCACGTCGACGACGTCGTCACCGTCTCCGATGAAGCCATTGCCGAGGCGGTGGTGCTGCTGATGGAGCGCGCCAAGACGGTTGCCGAGCCGGCCGGGGCCGTGGCGCTGGCGGCGCTGCTGTCGGGGGCGGCGGCGGCGAATGGTCACCGCAGCTGCGCGATCATCAGTGGCGGCAACGTCGATCCGAACCTGATGGACCGCCTGCTGCAGTTCGGCCTGGGCGCGGCTGGCCGCCATCTTCGGCTCAGGACCGAGCTGATCGATCGCCCTGGGGCGCTGGTCGGGCTGTCCACGGTCATTGCCGACCAGGGCGCGAACATCTTCGAGGTGGTCCATCACCGCATCGGCACCGCGCGCTCGGTGAACCAGGTCGACCTGGAGCT
>CBJLVJ010000062.1:0-9264 GCA_966426465.1 uncultured bacterium
CCGTGATGGCCTGGCGTACGGACCAGGGTCGGGGGTTGTGTTGGGTGTTGGGCGCTCTTCCCTGCCGCGAGACTTCTCGCGGGTCGATCAGCGTACAGTAGGAGGCATGCCACACCCACTCCGTTTCGGCATCAAGAGCAGCGGCCAGGACACCACCATCGACGCGCTGCGCGACGTGTGGCGGATCGCCGACGAGGCGCGCTTCGATCACGTCTGGGTGTTCGACCACATGGCGTCGATCGGCCCGGGTGGACCGGATCGACCCGTGTTCGACGGCTGGTCGCTCCAGGCGGCCATCGCGGTCGCGACTCAGCACGTACGTCTGGGCTGCCTGGTCACCGGCAACACGTATCGCAACCCGGCGCTGCTGGCCAAAATGGCGGTGACCATCGACCACCTGTCCGGTGGCCGGCTGGAGTTCGGCATCGGCGCCGCCTGGGCCGAGGTGGAGCATCGCATGTACGGAGTGGAAGGGCTGGACCATCGCGTCGGTCGATTGAGCGAATCACTCCAGGTCCTGCGCTCGCTGTGGACGCAGCCGCGCACGAGCTTTGAAGGCCGCTACTACCGGTTGGAGGATGCAATATGCAATCCGAAACCGATCCAGCAGCCCTATCCGCCCATCTGGATGGGGGCCGGAGGTGACCGGACGCTGGCGCTCACCGCGCGCTACGCCGACGTGTGGAACCCATCTGGAGCTTCGACTCCGGAGGAATTGTCGGCGCTGTGGGCGCGACTCCAGCAGGCCTGTGAGCGTGTGGGACGCGATCCATCCACCATTCGGCGCTCGGTGCAGGCCGCCTGGGACGGTAAGGACCGTTCAGAGCTGGTTGATACTGCCGGTAGCTGGACGCAGCGCGGGTTCAGCGAATACATCATCATGCTTCCGGCCGCGGAATCGGTGCGCGTCGCGTCGCTTGCGGCAGAAGCGCTGGACGACCTTCGACACCTCGGCGCCTGACCCACCGGCGGATTCATGGCTAGCGTGCGGGGCATCGAGGCATCGGACATCGAACGTGTCTTCCGGCAGGAGTACGGTCGAGCGGTGGCCGTGCTGGTGCGCGTTTTCGGTGATATCGACATCGCCGAGGAGGCGGTCCAGGACGCCTTCACCGCGGCCGTGCAGCGCTGGCCGTCATCGGGGTTACCGCCGAGCCCGGCGGGATGGATTATCACCACCGCCCGTAACCGCGCCATCAACCATCTCCGCCGCGAGGCATCCCGCGAGAATCGTCATGCCGAGGCGGCTCTGCTGCACGCACAGGACGAACCGATCGACGAGGGCGCCGTGCGCGACGATCGCCTGCGCCTGATCTTCACCTGCTGTCACCCGGCGCTTGCCGTCAGCGTCCAGGTCGCACTCACGCTGCGGCTGCTGGGCGGGCTCACGACGGCGGAGATCGGGCGCGCCTTCCTGGTGCCGGAGTCGACCATGGCCCAGCGGTTGGTACGAGCCAAAGGCAAGATCCGCGATGCGCGTATCCCGTACAGGCTGCCGAACGAGGCCGATTTGCCGGACCGCCTGCGGGCGGTGCTCGCGGTGGTGTACCTGATTTTCAACGAGGGCTATACGGCCAGCTCCGGTGACAAGCTTGTGCGCGAGGATCTGTGCGCGGAGGCGATCCGCCTGGGCCGGCTACTCGTGGAGCTCGTGCCCGACGAACCGGAGGTCATGGGACTGCTCGGGCTCATGTTGCTGGTCGAGTCGCGCCGGCTTGCGCGCACCACACCCGAGGGTCACCTTGTACCGTTGGCCGAACAGGACCGCGGCCTGTGGGATCGGCGGCTGATTGCCGAAGGGCAGGCCATCGTCCGCCGTTGCCTCCAGCGCGATCAGCCCGGTGCGTACCAGGTCCAGGCGGCGATCAACGCCGTCCACAGCGACGCGCCGACCGCCGCCGCGACGGACTGGTCGCAAATCGTACGGTTGTACGATCAGCTCCTGGCGCTTACTCCAACCCCGGTCGTGGCGCTCAATAGAGCCGTAGCGCTGGCCGAGGTCGACGGACCCCTCGCGGCCCTGGCGGTGGTTGACGGCCTCGACGCCGCAAACCTCCGCACATACCACCTGTACCATGCCATTCGCGCCGACCTCCTCCGCCGCCTGGGGCGGACCGCCGAGGCCGCCCACGCCTACCAGGCCGCCCTCGCTTTGACCGACAATGCCCCCGAGCGCCAGTTCCTGGAACGCCGGCTGGAAGCGCTGTCGCGGCGCCTGCATCAAGTATAAACGTGCGCATGCCAAATCGAATCGTCCACTTTGAGATTGAAGCCGTCGATCGCGAGCGAGCAAAGCGCTTTTATTCTCAGGCGTTTGGCTGGGAGATGCAGCAGATGGGCGACGACATGGGGCAGTACGTCGTCGTGATCACCGGTGATCCCAAAGAACCGGGCGGCATCAACGGTGGCATCTTTGTCAGCCCTACTGGTGGCGCCAAAGAGTTGAATGCGTACTCGTGCGTCGTCGGAGTTGACAATATCGACCAGGCCATGGACAAGGTCAAAACAGCCGGCGGACAGTTGTTCGGCGACAAGATGGACATCCCTGGCGTGGGGACGTTCGTCAGATGCCGGGACACCGAAGGCAACATTTTCACCATGCTCCAGCCGTTGCCCAACTCCATGTAAGGGTCACACTCCGCTCGTGACCGGCCCCGCGTCGTCGGGCGCCTGCGCCGCCACCAGGTGCGTCACGCTTGGCTGATCGCCCTGGACCAGGAAGCTGCGCGCGCGCTCGTCGATGCCCCGGTCGGCCAGCGTGGCGCGGTCCACCTGGCGCAGATACTCCGCCCAGGACTCGATGACGAAGCTCTCCAGGTAGCGCCCGGGTTCGGCCGGGTCGCGGAACAGCCCCCAGCGCATGGCGCCGTCGCGGCGCCTGACGCGTCCCAGCTGGCGCATGGCCAGGACGAACTGGCCTGCCGTCTCGACATGGACGCGGTATTCGGCCGTGACCAGCACCGGACCCTCCTCTGGGGCGGGTACGTCCTCGAGCTCGGGGTTGGGCAGCAGGTGCAGCGGCGTGACGTCCAGCCGCTCACTGGGCTCGAGACGCCAGCGCCAGGTCGCGGCGATCCCGAACAGCATGCCACCGGCCGCCACGGTCAGCGTCAGCGGATCGCCGATGCGCTCCGCCACCAGTCCCCAGAGCAGGCTGCCCGTGGCCAGCGTACCCTGGAATACGAGCAGAAAAGTGCCCAGGGCGCGCGCTTTCACCCACTTCGGGACACACCCCTGGACCACGACGGTCAGTCCCGAGGTGACCACCATCCAGGCCACGCCAGCCACGGCCATGATGGCGCACAACAGCCAGAGATCGTGGACGAAGCCCAGCGCGAGCGTGGCGGCGCCAAACACGAGCGACGCGCCGGCAACCCGCAGGTCGGCCGAGAATCTGTCGCGCAGGTGTGGCAACACGCCAGCGCCGGCGACGGCGCCCGCGCCGAGCGACCCCAGTAACACGCCATATCCGCTGGACGGGAGGTCGATGTCGCGTCGCGCCACCAGCGGCAGCAATGCCCACAAGGCGCTCGCGCACACCATGAAGGCCACGGTGCGCACCAGCACCGCGTAGAGCTCGGGCGCGTGGCGTGCGTAGCGCAGGCCGGCGCGTGTGGCGCTGACCAGCCGCTCGCCCGGCAAATGGGTGGTCCGCCGGGCGCGCTTCCAGCGATAGAGCACGACGATGGTGGCCAGGAACGACGCCGCGTTCAGCAGAAAGTTGACTCCAGGCCCGAGCCAGGCGACGATGATGCCACCCACCGCCGGTCCGACCGCGCGCGCAACGTTGAAGCCGGCCGATTCCAGGGCAACGGCGGCGGGCATGCGCCGATCGGCCACGACCTCAGGAATGATCGCCTGCCAGGCCGGCGCGGTGAAGGCGCTGCCGAGCCCGAGCGCGAAGGTAAAGGCCAGCAGCAGCCACGGACTGACCAGGTGCAACAGCGTCAGCACGCCCAGCACCGCCGCGACCAGCAACATCCAGCCCTGTGCGACGATCAGGAGCCTGCGGCGGTCGATCAGGTCGGCCAGCGCGCCCGCTGGTAGGCCGGCCAGGAAGATGGGCAGGCTGGTTGCCGTCTGCATGAGCGCGACCAGGACGGGCGATGGGGTCAGCTCGGTCATCAGCCAGGCGCCGCCGACGTTCTGCATCCACGTGCCGATGTACGAGATGACGGAGGCTGTCCACAGCGCGCGGAACAGGGGCTCGGCGAGCGGTTCCAGAGCAGAGGTCCAGCGCTTGTTGGAGTCGCCGGGCAGCGGCGGCTGGGCCGCCCCGGCTGGTGGCGCGGGCGCATGCACCGCGCTTTCTCGAGTCGTGGTTTGGGCTGTCATAGTTCAGGGCGCGCCCGAGCGGTTGCCCGTGGGGTGCGGCCTGGCGGACGCACGACCCGGGCCAGCGGCGACGGGTCGTTACGCCTGGCCAACGTAGGGAATCGTCTGCGGTCCCTGTGGCAGCACTGCCAGCGTGGCTTGCGGACCGGCCGACATCAGCGCGTCCCTGACCGCTACGGCAACGTCGTCGACCGGCTCGAACCAGGCCGTTCGAAGTTGGCGCGGGCTGAGCCCGCCAGCCTTGACGAGGACGCGCGCTCGGCGCTGGATCAACGCCTGCACCTGGACCTGCCACTGGTCGTGGCTGGCCACCTTGCTCTGGGCCAGGCCGCGCAGGAAGGCGTCCGGACCGTCCGCCTGCTGCAACAGCTCCTGGTAGCCACCGTGCTCCGGCAGCCCATCCGAGCACTGACTGGCAATCACGATGGTGCCGCCGGGCTTGACGATCTGCGCCGCGGCGCTCATCCCTTTGACGCTCTGGTAGAGGTTCTGATCGAGCGGGTAGCCGCTGTTGGTCGTGACGACCACGTCGTAGGGCGCCTCGACGCACACCATGGCGGTCTGACGCGCGAACGCGCAGCCCGCGGCATGGCTGGCGAACAGCTCACCAGCGAAGACGTTGGTAATGGCATGGTCGCGGTTGAGCGTGACGTCCAGGTTGAAGGTGACGCCGGCCCGCGCGGCGATGTCTCGCACGGCGTCGTGGACCGGATTGCCGTGGGTGATGCCCCACGTCGCGTGTGGGTTGCCGATGCGCGCTGCCGAGTGCAGCTCCAGCACCGTCTCGAGCGCGGCCAGGCCTGGCGCCACCATCTTGGGGCCGCCCGAGAACCCGGCGAAGAAGTGCGGCTCGATGAAGCCTGTGGTGATCCGCACGTCCTGCTCCAGGAACGCGCGCTCGACGTATGCCGCAACGCCCGTTTCGCCGATCATGCCGAGACTACGGTGCCGGCTAGCGTCGAATGCGTCGTGTTGCTGGATCTGCACGCGACTCAGGAGCTCGGGGCCAAACATCTGCTGCAGCTCGGCATCGGTGCACAGACGATGGGTGCCGGTGGCAACGAACACCGTAATGGCCGCGGGCTGCAGCGCCTCCAGCTCGGCGAGCAGCACCGGCAGAACGCGTCTGGCCGGAAAGGGGCGAGTGACGTCGCACACCGAGATGCCAATCGTCGCGCCACGCGGAACCAGATCCCGAAGCGGCGGCCCGGCGCGTGGTTGCCGCAAGGCCTGCCGCACGGTTGCTGCCTCGTCGGCGACGCCTGAGACGTACAGCGGCTCGATGATCTCAGCTTCACCGGGCAGGTCCACCCGCAGCCCATCGCAGCCATAGGCCAGCTCGACCGTCGTCACTGCGCCGTCCAACCCCCGTCGAGAACGACCGCCGAGCCGGTCATGAAGCCTGATTCGTCGGAGGCCAGATACACGGCCAGGTCTGCCACCTCTTCGGGCCGGCCCATTCGCCCGATTGGTTGACGCGCGTGCAGCTCCTTGATCGTCTCCTCCTTTGTATCGGCATGGAATCGCTCCACGTAGCCTTCCACGAACGGCGTATACACCGTGCCGGGGCAGATCGCGTTGCAGCGAATCCCGTCTTTCACGTAGTCGACCGACAGCTCCCTGGTCATGGCCAGTACGGCGCCCTTCGTCGCACAGTACGCAAAGCGCCGCGGCACTCCGATCTGGCCGGCCACGGAGGCAACATTGACGATCACTCCACCTCGCGGTTGCTGGCGCAGCATCTGGTCGACGGCGGCGCGGCAGCCGTTGAAGACGCCGGTGACATTCACGCTCAGCAGCCGGTCCCAGTCAGCGCGCTGCGTCTCCTGAACGCTGCCAACCAGGCCCAGCCCGGCGTTGTTGACGAACACGTCCAGGCGCCCGAAGCGCTCGACGGCCGCCGCCACGCCGCCCTGGACGCTCGCCAGATCGGTCACGTCCACGGCTTGAAACCAGCCCGCCTCGCCGAGCTCGCTCGCCACGCGCTGGCCGCCGGTCGGGTTGACGTCCGCCACCACAACCCGCGCTCCCTGCTCGGCATAGGCACGGCAGATCGCCGCGCCGATGCCACTGCCCCCGCCGGTCACCAGCGCCACTTTCTCGTCCAGCCTGAATCGCGCCATGCGCACGTCTCTCCTTGCTTTCAGCTCATGAGAACAGTCGGTCGATCGGCGACCGTACTACGTACCCGCGCGTCAGGCCGCTCGCGGATCTCGGGCCGCAGCTCCAGGCCGAGGCCGGGGCCAGACGGAGGCGTGACGACGCCGTTTGCCACCCGCGGCAGGTCAGTCACCAGCTCGCGGTACCAACCGGTGTAGAACGCGCGCACGGTCTCCTGAATCAGCGTGTTCGGCGCATTGAGCGACAGGTGTACCCCGGCCGTCCACACTACCGGACCGGTGCAATCGTGTGGCGCGATCGGCAGGCCGAACGCTTCGGCCATGCTGGCGATGGCCTTGCCTTCCGAGATGCCGCCGCACCAGCCCAGGTCCAGCATCACCACGCTCGCGGCGCGCGCCTCGAGCAGCTCGCGGAACGCCTTGCGGCCGCCGAGGAGCTCGCTGGCCGTGGTTGGAATCTGCGTGGCCTGCGCGAACCGGGCCAGGCTGGCGATATCGTCGGGTCGCAGTGGATCTTCGATCCAGTACGGACGCAGACCCTCCGCTTCGAACGCGCGCGCGATCTTCAGTGCCGTGGGCAGGTTCCACAGGCCATGCAGCTCGACCATCAGCTCCATGCGCTCACCCACTGCGCCGCGCACCTGGCGGAACGGCTCCAGCGCGCGATCGAGCTCCGCGGCGGTGATGTTGGTCCCACCGCTGGCATAGGCGTACTCGTCGAACGGCCACATCTTCATGCCACTGATGCCCTGCTCCAGCAGGCTCGAGGCGAGCTCAGCGGCGTGGCCGTGCATCCAGGCATCCAGATCCTCGTACGGGCCGCTCGCCGAGCGCGTGTCGCCGGGCACGCCCCAGTTGGCCAGCGCCTGGCCCTCGGCCGCGCGAATATAGCGGTACCCCGCACACGTGTTGTACGCGCGAATGGCGGGTCGACTGGCGCCGCCCAGCAGCTCGTAGACCGGCCGGTTGGTGGCTTTGCCGAGCAGGTCCCACAGCGCGATGTCGATGGCCGAGGCGCCCCGCGCCTCGACGCCGGTGCCCTGTGTGCCGACGTAGCCCTTCAGCTTGACGCGCAACGCGTCGATCGCCGAGGCGTCCTGACCCAGCAGCAGGCGGGCGGCGGAGTCGTGCAGGTAGGTGCTCACCTCGGATGCGCCGAAGAACGTTTCGCCCAGACCGACCAGGCCCTCGTTGGTAAGCAGCTGGACGAACAGGATGTTGGGGAATTCGGCGAGCTGGATGGTCTCGAGCTGGGTGATCTTCATCGCGGATCGCTGTGGCTCCCTTCTGGTAGCGTATCCGTCTGAGCCTGGGCGGGCGTACACTCGTCACCGCGTTGCCGTGGCGTAGCTGCGCGGCGAATCGAGCGCTGCGATACATTTCGAGCGTAGGCCTGGTGCTGGCCACGGGCGTGCTGCGCGGTGTGCCGGCGGCCGCCCAGGAGGCCCAGCCCGGTCCTACGACCGAGCCCGCGATCGTGCTCGATGCCGACCGGGCCGGACTGAAAGGTATGGTCGGCCACTGGTGGTACGTGCAGCGGTATGGCGACGCGCTGCTTGACCAGTACGTGCGTCTGGGCGTCACGAACGTTCGACTGGCCGTCAACTGGCGCGACATCGAAGAGCTCACCGAAGGTGAGCGCAGCTACGACCTCCTTGACCCGATCATGGATGCCTTCGCCGACCGCGGTATCGAAGTGGTGCCGGTCGTCGCGGCCATACCCGTATGGGCTTCGCTCCATCCGACCGAGTGCGCCGCCGACACCAAGATGTGCTCGCTCACCATCACCAAGCTGGCTGCGTTCCAATCGACCATGACCGACCTGGTTGCGCGCTATCCGGAGGTCAGGCGCTGGGAATTCTGGAACGAGCCCGAGATGTGGGCGGGTTTACGCCGCGCGAGCGACTTCGAGCCGTGGTATCGCGCCTTCTACACCGCCGCGAAGTCGGTTGACCCACAGCTCGTGGTGGCGGTGGGCACGCTGAGCGGCTGGGACTTCGTCAGCAAGCTCAGCCCCGACCTGCCCATGGACGCCGTGAGCATGCACCCGTACGCTGGCGACGATTGGGGTCTGGACACCAGCGCCATCGAACGGCTGCACGACGGTTTGCTCGCACGCGGTGTCAACGTGCCGATCTGGCTGACGGAGTACGGCTGGGCGCAGTGGATGGATCCGCCACGTCGCGCGCGAACGCTGAAAAAAGTCTTCGAGTGGATGCAGGCACGACCCTACATTCAGCTGGCCGACTACCACATGCTCCTGGACTCGGAGGAAGCGGACGAGTGCTGCTGGGGACTGGTTGGACCCGCCCCGAGCTTCGTACCGCACGAACCCGCCTATAGCTTCTTCGGCTCAATCGCCGTCTCCGGCTGGGAGCCGCTGCCGCGCGCTCATCCCGCCAGACCGATCAGCCCACGCGGCTGAACAGGTTGATCAGGTTGCCGTCCGGATCACGAAAATAGATGGAGCGGTTGCCCCAGGCCATCGTCGTGGGCGGGATGATGAATGGCAGATCGAAATTCGACAGCCGCCCAAGACGTGCGAACTCCGCATCCACGTCGTCGACTTCGAACTCCAGCATGATCCCGCCGCTGCCCAGCGCGGGCACAGCCGTGGCTCCGGCGATGTCGATGTAGGCGTCCAGCGACCAGAGACCGAGAATGCCAGGCGCAGCTGCGAACTCAGCGTACGGACCGGTCCACTGCGGTTCGATCTGGAGCACCTCGCGGTAAAACGCCGCCAGGCGCTCGAGTGATCGAGTCAAAATCGTTGCGTAGGTCAGTCTGGCCATCGCGCCACGGTTCGCCC
>CBJLVJ010000063.1:0-9249 GCA_966426465.1 uncultured bacterium
CTTCATGGCCTGGTTCAGCGGCATGCACCTGTTGTTCTCGTTCAACACCGTGCAGTCGGGCGAAGGCATCGGCAACGAATTCCTGTACATCATCGCCGCGGTGATCGGTGGCTGTCTGCTCACCGGCGGCTTCGGCTCGGCGGTTGGCTCGGCCATCGGCGCGTTCATCTTCGGCATGGCCACGCAGGGCATCGTCTACGCCGGCTGGAACCCGGACTGGTTCAGGACGTTTCTGGGGATCATGCTGCTGCTGGCGACCGTCACCAACCTGTGGGTCCGTCAGGCAGCCGCGCGGGGGTAATGGGCATCATGGCAGTAAACGGAGCGCCGCTCATCGAAATGACCGAGGTGGGCAAGCTGTACGGAAACATCCGTGCGTTGCAGGGCATCTCGCTCAAGGTGGGGGCAGGCGAAGTCACCTGCGTGCTGGGCGACAACGGCGCCGGCAAATCCAGTCTGATCAAGATCATGTCGGGCGTCCATCACCACGATGAAGGCACCTACAAAGTCGAGGGCCAGGAGGTCCGCTTCAGCTCACCGCGCGAAGCGTTGAACCGTGGCATCGCCACGGTCTACCAGGACCTGGCGGTCGTGCCGCTGATGTCGGTGTGGCGCAACTTCTTTCTTGGGTCCGAAGCCGAATCGGGCGCCGGGCCGGCGAAGCAGCTCGACATCGCGGGCATGAAGCGGACAGCCAAAAAGGAGCTGCTGGACATGGGCATCGACCTGCGCGACGTCGAACAGCCCATCGGCACCCTGTCCGGCGGTGAGCGCCAGTCGGTGGCCATCGCCCGCGCCGTCCACTTCGGGGCCAAGGTGCTGATCCTGGACGAGCCGACGTCGGCGCTGGGCGTCAAGCAGGCTGGCGTGGTGCTCAAGTACGTCGTTCAGGCGCGCGACCGCGGTCTAGGCGTGATCTTCATCACCCACAACCCGCACCACGCGTATCCCGTGGGCGACCACTTCATCGTGCTCAACCGCGGGCGGATGATCGCCGACCGGTCCAAGCACGAGATCTCTCGCGAGGAGCTGACCAGTCTGATGGCTGGCGGCGCTGAGCTCGAAGCGCTCAGCCACGAGCTGGAGCGCAGCACCGATCGCAGCCTGGCGGCTGTCGGCCAGCAGCTCGAGGCAGAAGCCCACGAGCTGGGCATCGGCACTCCGGCAGGTGGCGCGTGACCGGTCAGAGCGCGGCCGCTCGCCTGCGGCTGGGCACAGCGCCGGATTCGTGGGGCGTGTGGTTTGCCGACGATCCGGCCCAGACGCCCTGGCAGCGCTTCCTCGACGAGGTGGTGACGGCCGGTTACGAGTGGGTCGAGCTCGGACCATACGGCTACCTGCCCACCGACCCGAGCCGGCTTGGCGACGAGCTTGCCAGGCGCGGACTGCGCGTCGCCGGGGGCACGGTGCACGGCGTTGGAGGCCTGTACAACGCGGCCGACTGGCCGGCGGCGCTCGACAAGACCCGTCGCGTGGCCGCGCTGACCAGTGCGCTCGGCGGCCACGACCTGGTATTCGTGCCGGTGCCCGGCTATCGCGACGACAGCACCGGCGCCTACCTGGAGCCGGCGGAGCTGGACGCAGATGGCTGGCGGACGCTCGTGCGCGCTTCGGACGAGCTCGGCAAGATCATCGGCCAGGAGTACGGCGTGAGGGTTCATTACCATGAACACGCCGATAGCCACGTTGAAACCCAGGCGCAGATCGAGCGGTTTCTCGATGACACGGATCCGCGCTACACGTCGCTCTGCCTCGACACCGGCCACGTGGCGTACCGCGCTGGCGACAACGTCGGACTGATCCGCAAGTACCCCGATCGTATGGGCTTCGTCCATATCAAGCAGGTCGATCCTGAGATTGCGCGCGTGGCTGGCGCAGAAGGTATTCCCTTCGGCCAGGCCGTCAAGCGCGGGGTGTGCGTCGAGCCTCCCAGGGGCGCTCCGGCGATCGACTCAGTAGTGGAGGCGCTCGCCGCAACCAACCGGGACCTGTTCGTGGTGGTCGAGCAGGACCTGTATCCGTGCGCATTTGATGTGCCATTGCCAATCGCCGTGCGCACCCGTGAATACCTGCGGAGCCTCGGGCTCGGCGCCACGACGGCATCGCCGGTACCTGCCGCCCAGGAGGCCAGAAGATGAGTGTGAAGGTTGGCGTGATCGGCGTCGGAAACATCGGCCAGGATCACGTTCGGCGGCTCACCCGCGAGGTGGCCGGGGGGGAGGTCGTGGCGGTCTCGGACATGGACGCGTCTCGCGCCGAACAGGTGGCGCAGGGCACGCCAGGCGCGCGTGTCTTCCCAAACGGGCAGGCGCTGATTCGTGCTGATGAGGTCGACGCGGTCCTGGTCGCCTCATGGGGGCCGACCCACGAGGAATACGTGCTGGCGGCGATAGACGCCAACAAGCCGGTGTTGTGCGAAAAACCGCTGGCGCCGACCACCGACGAGTGTTTGCGCATCCTCGACGCGGAAATGGCCCGCGGACGACGTCTGGTCCAGGTCGGCTTCAATCGCCGCTTCGATGCGGCCTACCAGCAGATGAAAAGCACGCTGCTCGACGGTAGCCTCGGCACGCCGCTACTGGCGCATTGCGCACACCGCAATCCGTCGGTGCCGCCGCACTACGTCGGCGGCATGCCGATCACCGACACCGCGATCCACGAGATCGACATTGTGCGCTGGTTGTTCGACCAGGAGATTACCGCCGCACGGGTGCTCAAGCCGCGGCGGACCTCACGCGCGAAGCCGGAGCTGCAGGATCCGCTGTTCGTGCTCATGGAAATGGCCGACGGTGCGCTGGTCGATGTCGAAGTCTTCGTGACCCTGGCATACGGCTACGACATTCGCTGCGAAGTAGTGTGCGAGCTTGGCACCGTCGCGCTCGGCGACGGCAGCCCTATCGTGCTCCGCAGGGACAATCTGCGTTCCGACCGGGTTGCCGGTGATTTCCAGGAGCGGTTCGCCGCATCCTATGCGGCCGAAGTACAGGAGTGGGTCAATAGCGTCGCACGCGGCGAAGCCACCGGTCCAGGCGTGTGGGACGGCTACGCCGCGACCGCGGTCGCGGATGCCTGCCTGGCCGCGCTCGACTCGGGCGAACGTGTCAGCGTCGAGATGCGACTGCGCCCGGCGTTCTATAGCCCAGCCGCCGCACTCGCGGGCGTGGGAGGCGCTCGATGAAACTCGCCATCGATCCCTATATGTTCCGCCACCTGCCCATCGGCGAGATGGTGCGGACCGTGGCCGATCTTGGCTACGAATACATCGAGCTCTCGCCGCGCGCTGATTTCATGCCGTTCTTCCTCCACCCGCGCGCCGACCGCGCGCGAGTGGCTGAGCTGAAAACGGCGCTGCGAGAGACCGGCGTTCGGCTGTCGTCACTGCTGCCATTGTACCGCTGGTCCGGACCGGACGAAGCCGAGCGACTGGCGGCCGTGCGTTACTGGAAGCGCGCCATCGAGATCGCCGTCGAGCTCGACTGCGCGGTCATGAATTCCGAATTCAACGGACGACCGGAGCGCGCGGCCGAAAGCGAGGCGCAGTTCTGGCGGTCGATGGAGACGCTGCTGCCGATTTTCGAGCGTGAGGGCATTACCCTCCACCTGGAGGCCCACCCGGACGATTTTCTCGAACAGAACACGCCGGCCGTCGACCTGGTGCGTGGCATCAATTCGTCGCAGGTCCGCTACCTGTACTGCGCGCCGCACACCTTCCACCTGGGCGACGACGTCGCCGCCATGCTGCGCTACGCCGGGCCGCTGCTCGGCCACGTACACATCGCCGACAGCTTCAACCACCGCGCGTCGTCCGGGCTGCGCTACATCATCAATCCGCCGGGTTCGACCGCGCGCATCCACCAGCACCTGGACATTGGCCAGGGCGAAGTGCCGTGGGATGCGTTCTTCGGCACGCTGCGTGAGCTTGGCTTCGACGGCATCGCCACGGCGTGCGTCTTTGCCTGGGAGGAGCGAGCACGCGAGTCTTCGGTGTTCATGCTCGACCAGATCCGCAGCCGACTCGCTTCTGGAACACGACCAGCCGACGGCGCGCTCGCCGCCGCGGGAACCCGATAACGGAGCAAACCGACGTGACCACAACTGTTGAGCGCTCGACCGGCGACTCGGCCAGATCGTCTGGCGGTCAGTACGCCGTACGGAACTTCATCGGCGGCCGGTGGGAAACGCCGTCCGCCGCCCAGACTGAACCTGTCTACAACCCGGCCACGGGCGACGTGATCGCCCAGACGCCGCTCAGCAGCGCGGCCGAGGTGGATCGCGCCGTGCAGGCGGCCGCCAGAGCGTATCCCGGCTGGTCGAGCACGCCGGTGGTCCAGCGCATGCAGATCCTGTTCCGCTTCAAGGCTCTGCTGGAGGAGCACTTCCGCGAGATCGGCGACCTGGTCACGCTGGAGAACGGCAAGGGCATCGGCGATGCCACTGGCGAGGTGCGGCGCGGCATCGAGGTAGTCGAGTTCGCGTGTGGCACGCCGACACTGATGATGGGCGAGACCGTGCGTAATGTCGCCAACGGCATCGACAACATCAGCTACCGCTTCCCGCTCGGCGTGGTGGCGGCCATCGTCCCGTTCAACTTCCCGGCGATGATCCCGCTGTGGACGCTGCCGATTGCCATTGGCGCCGGCAACACCTACGTCTTGAAGCCGTCGGAGCGCACACCACTGTCCTCGCAGCGCATCGTCGAGCTGCTGGTGGAAGCGGGCTTGCCGGAGGGCGTGGTGAATATCGTCCACGGCGCCCGGGACGCGGTCAACGGCATCCTGGAGCACCCGGATGTGCGCGCGGTGTCGTTTGTCGGCTCCAGGCCGACGGCTGAATACGTCTACCGCACGGCTGCCGCGCACGGCAAACGCGTCCAGGCGCTGTCGGGCGCGAAAAACTCGTTGATCGTCATGCCCGACGCGGTGCTTGGCAAGACCCTGGACAATATCATGAGCTCAGCCTTTGGCAACGCTGGCGAGCGCTGCCTGGCCGGCAGTGTTGTGGTGGCCGTGGGCAGCAAAGCGGACCAGTTCGTGGAGGCCCTGCGCGAACGAGCCCGCGGACTGGTGGTTGGTCCGGGCAGCGATCCGAAAAGCGAGCTGACGCCCTTGATTCGCGAAAGCCACCGCGACAACGTACGGAAGTACGTCGACATCGGCGAGCAGGAAGGCGCTCAGGTGGTGCTCGACGGTCGCACGCCGCCCCGCCCTGAGGGGTTCTACCTGGGGCCGACGCTGCTCGACCGCGCGACCGGTGACATGCGCGTGGCACGCGAAGAGATTTTTGGCCCGGTGCTGTCCGTGGTACGAGCCAGGACGCTCGACGAGGCGATCGCGTTCACCAACGGCTCGCCGTTCGGTAACGCGTGCTCGATCTTCACCGATTCCGGCGCGGCGGCGCGGCATTTCCGCGAGCACATCCAGGCCGGCATGCTCGGCATCAACATCGGCGTAGCCGGACCGATGGCGTTCTTTCCGTTCAACGGCATCAAGGGCTCCTTCTTCGGCGATCTGCACGCCATGGGCAAGGACGGCGTGCGCTTCTTCACCGAGAACAAGGTGGAGGCGGTGCGCTGGTTCTCGCGCCCCGAGGCAGCCCCGTCCGTTGACGCACTGACTGAAGCGGGCGCGTAGAGGCGGCCGTGACAACCACCGAAACGTACGACGTGCTCACGATGGGCCGTTCGTCTATCGACCTGTACTCCAACGACGTGGGTGCACCGTTCGTCGACATCAAGAGCTTTGCTGCGTACGTCGGCGGATGTCCGACCAATATCAGCGTTGGCACGCGCCGGCTCGGTCTGCGGCCGGCGCTGCTGACGGCGGTCGGAGAGGATGTGGTGGGCGACTTCATCCTGCATTTCCTTCAGCAGGAAGGCGTCGAGACCGCGTTCATCCCGCGCAAACCAGGCCGTCGCACGAGCGCGGTGGTGCTCGGGATCGAACCGCCCGACAAATTCCCACTGGTGTACTACCGCGACAACTGCGCCGACATTGCCTTGACCATCGACGATGTGCTGGCGGCGCCGGTCGACACCTGTCGCGCACTGCTCATCAGTGGCACAGGGCTGAGCGCCGAGCCCAGCCGCTCCGCGACGCTGTTCGCGGCCGAGCGCGCGCGACAGGTCGGGGCGGAGGTGGTGCTCGATATCGACTTTCGGCCGGACCAGTGGTCGGACCCGCGCGCGTTCGGCGCCACCCTCCGCTCGGCCTTGCCGCTGGTCAACCTGGTGATCGGTACCGAGGACGAGATCAACGCCGCCATGCTGACCGACCCCGCCCAGATCAGTTTGACGCATTCCCAGATTTCGGACGCGCGCGTCGGCGGAGACGTGCAGAGCGCCATCCACAACCTGCTGGCCCGCGGACCGGCGGCGGTGGTCGAAAAGCGCGGAGCGCATGGTGCGCGGGTCCACCTGAGTGGCGCGGCAGAGGCGCCCACACCCATCGACGTGCCCGGATTCCCGGTGCAGGTCGCCAATATTCTGGGCGCTGGCGACGCGTTTGCCTCGGGCTTCCTGTTCGGCCACTTGCGCGGCTGGGACTGGTACCGCTCGGCGCGGCTGGGCAATGCCTGCGGGGCAATTGTCGTCACCAGGCACGGTTGCGCCAATTTCATGCCGACGTATGACGAGGTGATGGCGTTTGTCGAGCAACACGGCGGTTTCTGAGAGAGAGGACGTCTCCATGCGCGAGTCGACCAGGCGCCTGACCATGGCCCAGGCGGTCGTGGCCTTCCTGAAGAATCAGTACGTGGAGCGTGATGGCATCGAGCAGCCGTTCTTTGCGGGCTGCTTCGGTATTTTCGGTCACGGCAATGTGGCAGGCATCGGCCAGGCGCTACAACAGATGCCGGATTTTCGCTACTACCAGTCGCGCAACGAGCAGGCCCAGGTCCATATCGCAGTTGGCTACGCCAAAATGAAGAACCGCCTGCAGACGTTCGCCTGCACGTCGTCGATTGGACCGGGCGCCACCAACATGCTCACGGGCGCGGCGACCGCGACGATCAATCGTCTGCCCGTGCTGCTGTTGCCGGGGGACATCTTCGCGCGACGCAACGTGGCGCCGGTCCTGCAGCAACTCGAGTCCGAGCGCTCGCAGGACATCTCCGTCAACGACAGCTTCAAACCGTTGAGTCGCTACTGGGACCGCATCAATCGGCCGGACCAGCTGGTCAGCGCGCTGCCGGCAGCCATGCGCGTCCTGACCGATCCGGTGGAAACCGGGGCGGTGACGGTTTGCCTGCCGCAGGACGTGCAGACGGAGGCCTATGAGTACCCCCGGGCGCTGTTCGCCAGGCGCGTGTGGCGAGTCCCGCGCAATCGGCCGGACCGAGCAGCGATCCGGCGGGCGGTCGAGGCAATCCGGGCCAGCCGGCAGCCGCTCATCGTGGCCGGCGGTGGGGTGATCTACAGTGAGGCGACCGAGGCATTAC
Organism: uncultured bacterium; assembly: GCA_966426465.1. GTDB lineage: Bacteria > Chloroflexota > UBA6077 > UBA6077 > CF-72 > CF-72. Next base: position 7,435 of record CBJLVJ010000063.1, read on the forward strand.
GCCGATTCGCCGAACAGAGCGGCATTCCGGTGGGCGAGACGTTCGCCGGTCGGGGTAGTCTGCGCTACGACCACCCGCTCAGTCTGGGCGCAGTCGGCGCTACCGGCACCACAGCCGCCAATCGCCTCGCGCGGGAAGCGGACCTGGTGATCGGCATCGGCACACGCTACGGCGACTTTACGACCGCGTCGAAGACGGCCTTCCAGCAGCCCGACGTCCGCTTCGTGAATATCAACGTGGCGGCATTCGACGCGGCCAAGCACAGCGGCCTGGGCCTCGTCGGCGATGCGCGCGTGACGCTGGAGGAGCTGCTGGCTGAGCTTGGCGACTACCACGTGGATGCGGAGTATCGCCGCCGCGCGGAAACACTGCACGCGGAGTTCCAGACGGAGATCGATCGTGTCTACGCCATTCGCAATCAACCGCTACCCAGTCAGGGTGAGCTGATCGGGGCGATCAATCACCACGGCGATCCGGACGCGGTCATCGTGTGCGCGGCCGGCAGCCTGCCTGGCGATCTGGACAAGCTGTGGCGGGCGCGCCATGCCAAGCAGTTCCACCTGGAGTACGGCTATTCGTGCATGGGCTATGAGATCCCGGGTGGACTGGGCGTCAAGATGGCCGACCCTGGCCGCGAGGTGTACGTGCTGGTGGGTGACGGCAATTACCTGATGATGAACGGCGAGATCGTCACGTCGATCCAGGAAGGCTACAAGCTGACGATCGTGCTCATGGACAACGACGGCTTCAAGAGCATTGGCGCGCTCAGCCGCTCGGTCGGCTCGGGTGGGTTTGGCACGCGCTACGTGTACCCGCGCGACGGTGTGCTGTCGGGGGATGATGCAAACGGCAGCCTGCGCACGCTGCCGGTGGATCTGGCCGCCAATGCGCGCAGCCTTGGCGCACACGTGATCGAGGCTGCCGACCTGAGCGAGTTCACCGCCGCGCTCGAGGCTGCACGCGGTGTCCAGCGCACCACCGTTATTTACGTTCGCAACGATCGTCTGCAGGGAGTGCCTGACTATGAAGGCTGGTGGGACGTGCCCGTGGCCGAGGTCAGTGAGATCCCGGCGGTCCAGTCCGCGCGCGCGCAGTGGGAGACCATGCGCGCCCAAGAGCGCGACTTTCTGTAGCTCCAAAGGAAGCCCCAATGTCGAATGGACAGTACGCACCGTCGCTCGACGGTCAGCTGAAGCTCGTCGAGCGCGTGTCCGAAATACGCGCCACGCGGCCGCATGCCATCGCCGAGGCGCTCGAGCGCCGCCGCCGGCGTCCGCTGCTGAATGACCACGGCGTCATGTTTCTGGTCGCCGCCGACCACACCGCGCGCGGAGTGCTCAAGTCGGGCGCCGATCGGCTGGCGATGGCGAATCGGGGCGAGCTGCTGCGGCGCCTGATCGTGGCGCTTGGACGGCCGGGTGTCGACGGTTTGCTGGCCACGCCGGACGTCGTGGAGGACCTGGCCCTGCTAGGCGCGCTCGACGACAAGGTGGTCTTCGGCACGATGAACCGCGGCGGCCTGGGTGGCGCGTGTTTCGAGCTCGACGACCGCTTCACGGCCTACACGGCGGAAGCGATCGAGGCGGCCGGCCTCGATGGCGGCAAGATGATGGTCCGTATCCACGACGACGATCCGGGCACGCTGCCGACGCTGGTGGCGTGCGCCGAAGCGATCAGCGCGCTGGCCGCGCGCAAGCTGCCGGCCATGGTGGAGGTGTTCGCCAGCAGCGACGATCCGGATGCGCTGATGCGGGCGGTGACGATCGCCTCGGGTCTCGGCGTGACGTCGGCCTACACCTGGCTCAAACTGCCGGC
>CBJLVJ010000064.1:0-9219 GCA_966426465.1 uncultured bacterium
CAGGCCGTGCTTCATCAAGTTCGGCTCGAAGTCCTGCAGACGCTGGGTGCCGAGCAGGACAGGCGCCAGCCGGCGATCGCCTCGCGCGAGAATGGCCTGCACGCGCTGGGCAGCGGGTGCCTCGAAGCGCACGTCGATGCCAAGCGGCCCGAGCGCACGCTGTACGAGCTTGATGCGCTGGGCGCTCGTCTCGACTGGCGCCATGGCTTCCCACTGAAAGGCGGTCTGGGCCTTCGGAACGTGGGGCGACAGGTTGACCGCCACGCGCGCGCCGCGGTGGTGCTCGCGCGTCCGCATCAGGATCTCGGACGACAGCGCCGCCAGCTCACGCACGTCGTCGTCCGTTTCGCCAGGCAAACCGACGATGAAGTACAGCTTGACCCTGGGAATGCCGCCGCGTCCGGCCAGCTCTGCCGCATCGACGATCTGCTCGTGCGTTAGCCGCTTGTTGATGACGTCGCGCATGCGCTGACTGCCCGCCTCGGGGGCGAGCGTGATCGTCCGGGTGCCGCTGCGCACCAGGGCCTCGACCAGGAACGGACTGATGCGGTCGATCCGCAACGACGACAGCGAGACCTCCGCGCCAACCTCGAGCATGCGCGCCAGCAGCTGCTCGAGCTGCGGGTGGTCCGAGGTGGCGGCCGAGATCAAGCCGATGCGCTTTCTCAGCCCGAGACCGTGCTGCACCGCGTCGACCAGGTGCTCGACCTGGCGGTGGCGCACAGGCAGCGAGGTGTACCCGGCCAGGCAGAAGCGGCAGCCTCGAGCGCAGCCGCGGGTCATCTCGACCAGGAACATGTCACCGAGCTCGATGTCTGGCGACAAGACGGCCGACATGGTGTGAAAGTCGTTGACGTTGCGCGCGTTCAGCCGCGCCACGGGCAGGGCGACGTCGCCGCTGGCGGGCGTGACGCGCTGGATGGTGCCGTCGGCGGCGTAGTCGATGGCATACTGAGCGGGGACGTAGACCCCTGGCAGCCGGGCCAGTCTGGAGATCTGATCGGCGCGGCTGCCGCCGCCCAGGAAGACTTCCTGCAGGTCGGCCATCACCGGCTCTACCTCGCCCACGATGACCGCGTCGAGCATCGGCGCCACAGGCTCGGGGTTGCCTGAGACGGCCGGGCCGCCGGCGATCACGATCGGGTCGGTCTCCACTCGATCGATGGCCAGTGGGGCAATGCCCGCGCGACGCAGCATGTCGCCGATGTTGAAGTAGTCGAGCTCGAACGACAGGCTGAACGCGACGACGCTGAAGTCGGTCAGCGGACGCTGCGACTCGACCGAGAGCGGCTCGCCCAGCGCTTCCAGTCGGCTCTGGACGCGGTAACTCTCGTCGCCCGTCCAGTCACCCCGTCCCGCCGAGCGGCTGCCGATCAGGACTGGCTCGGCAAACACGCGTTCGCAGACGAAGTCGCGCGCCGAGTTGAACAGGCTGTACACGCTCTGAAAGCCCAGGTTGCACATGCCCACGGCGTACGAGTTCGGATAGCACAGCGCGATGGGCAGCCGGCCGCCCCAATCCTTGCGGATGGTGCCCATCTCTCGTGTGAGGCGCTTGCGCTGCACCTCAACGTCTTGTGATCGAATGCGTCCCAAAATCTATCCGTTCGAGGGACAGTCTACCCAAGCCCCGCCCCGCATCCGAACGGTTTTGCCCTGAGCCAGCCCCCAAACGGGCCGCCTTCGGCGCGAGCACTCCGTGCAGGGGTCCCCTCCGGGGAGAGCGCTGCTTGGGTCCCCTCCGGGGAAAATTCAGCGTCTTCGGCCGCCTCTGAGGAAGGGCGGGATGTCCAGATCGTCGTCCTGCTCGGAAAAGACGGGCTCGGGCAGCGACGAGCCGATGGTGCCGACGCGAATCGGACCGTGCTCCCGCTCTGGCGGGCGATCCCGGTCGCGGTCCTCGACGGGCAGACCTCGGTCACGCCCGCCACCTTGTTGCTCGGGCGCCGGTTCTCTGCGTTCGGGCGCGTTGTACGTCGGTCGCGATAATCGAGGACGGAAGCCGCTCGGTCGCTGCCGCTCGGTGACGTCGAAACCCGTGGCGATGACCGTGATCCTGACCTCGTTCTCGATTTTCTGATCGATCACCGCGCCAAAGATGATGCTGGCCTCGGGATCGGCCGCCTGAGCGACCACGTCGGCCGCTTCGCTGATCTCGCTCAAGGCCAGGTCGGGCCCGCCGGTGATGTTGAGCAGGACGCCCCGCGCGCCGTCCATGCTGATGTCGAGCAGCGGACTGGAGATGGCCATCCGCGCGGCGTCCTGCGCGCGGGTCTCGCCCGTGCCGCGGCCAATCGCCATCAACGCGCCACCCGACTCGGACATGATCGACTTGACGTCCGCGAAGTCGAGATTGATCAGGCCAGGCTCGGTGATGAGCTCGCTGATGCCCTGAATGCCCTGGCGCAGCACGTCGTCGACTTCCATGAACGCCTGCTCGAGGGTGGTCTTGCGATCGATCACGTCCAACAGGCGGTCGTTCGGAATGGTGATCAGGGTGTCGACGCGCTCGCGCAACTGGACGATGCCGTCATCGGCGTTCTTGGCCCGCTGGCGACCTTCGAAACTGAAGGGCTTGGTCACGACCCCGACCGTCAGGGCGCCCTGCTCCCTCGAGATCTGCGCGATGATCGGCGCGGCGCCTGTGCCGGTGCCGCCACCCATGCCCGCCGCGATGAACACCATGTCCGCGTTGCGTACGAGCTCAGCGATCTCGTCCGCGCTTTCCTCAGCAGCCTTCTCGCCCGTGTTGGGGTTGCCGCCTGCGCCAAGACCGCGCGTCAGCTTCTCGCCAATGTGCAGGCGCGTCGGGGCTTCACATCGCGCCAGGGCTTGCGTGTCGGTATTAACCGCGATGAATTCGACACCGCGCACGCCAGCCTGGATCATGCGATTGACGGCGTTGCTGCCGCCTCCACCAACGCCGAGAACAACGATGCGCGCGGCGCCTTCGAGGCTCGCGTATCCGTTCATTGTCAACACCGTGCCCCCCGCATTCTATGGCAGAAAGTTCCGCAACCAGTTTGTCACGGCACTACCAATACCCGACAAGGGCAATCCACCGCGCGCGGCCGCGGGTTCGAACTCCTGATCAAGTCCCCACTTTAACAATCCGACACTGGTCGCATAGGCGGGCGTCGAAATCTGGTCCGTAAGACCATAGATGCCCGTCGGCGTCCCCACGCGCACCGGTGCGTGGAACACCTCGGCCGCCAGACGACGGATGCCGCCCAGCTGGGCCGTCCCGCCACACAACACCACGCCCGCGGGCAGGCCGCGCAGGCCCGCACGATCGAGCTGCTCGAGGATCAGGTCGAACGTCTCTTCCAGCCGCGGTTCGATGATCTCGCTGACCTGCCGCCGCGACACGGGTCGACCGTCGCCCGCATCGAACGCTGAGACGTCGATCGTGCGGTCGTCCTCCAGCAGCTCCGGCAACGCGTAACCGTGCCGAATCTTGATCTCCTCGGCCGCGGCGAAGGGCGTCCGAAGCCCAACCGCCAGGTCGTTGCTGACCTGAAATCCGCCAACGGGTAGTACTGAGGCGTACACGAGCGCGCCTTCGACAAATATTCCCACGTCGGTCGTGCCGCTGCCGATGTCGATCAGTGTGACGCCGATTTCGCGTTCGGCCTCGGTCAGGACGGCTTCGCCGGCCGCGACGGGCTGGAGCACCAGCGAATCGATACCGATCCCCGCGCGTTCGACGCATCTGACCAGGTTGCTGACCGACGTCATCGCGCCCGCCACGATCGTCGTTTGCACCTCGATGCGATGGCCGAGCATGCCGATCGGATTCTTGATGCCGTTCTGGCCGTCGACCACGTAGTGCCTGGGCAGCACGTGCACGATCTCGCGGTCGTTCGGCAGATTCACCACGCGCGCCGCCTCGAGCGCTCGCTGGACGTCGTCGGGCGAGATCTGTCGGTCCGGGTGGCGCACCGCCACGACGCCCTGGCTCGTCTGCGTGCTGATGTGCGCCCCGGAGATGCCCACGAAGGCACTGACAATCTTGAAGCCCGACTGCTGCTCGGCCTTGCTGACGGCGCTGACGATCGACTCGACGACCTCCTCGGGGCTCACCACCACCGCCTTCTTCAGACCACGCGAAGGCACGATCCCGGTGCCAATGACTTCCAGGTGGTCGTCCTCGGAAACCTCGGCGATCAGCGCGCAGACCTTGGTGGTGCCGACGTCGATGCCCACCACGACACGGTCGTTGCTCATCGGAAGTACGGCCGATCGCCGAATCGAACGTCAATCACCTCCGCCGTGGTGCGCGTGCGGGCGAGGTCATCACGGATTGAGCCGAGCGAAGCGATCTGCTGGTCGAGATTGCCGGAGCCGTCGAAGCGCGCTCGCCATCCGTCACGAGTCGGCACCTCCAGGCCAGCGTCGCGGCTCCACTCGAAGGCAAGCGGCTGGACACCGACCGCGGGTAGCAACGACAACAGGCGCGCCGAGGTGGCCAGTGCGCTGGCATCCACCTGGTCGCCGGGCATCAATGGCTGCCCGTCCAGTTGCGCGACGGTCGGCAGTGGCGCCAGACGCGGGTCGCACGGCTGCCCCGCGCAGGCGCGCGCTTGTTGGGTCTCGGCGTCTACGGCCTTCAGAATAACTCCCTCTGTATCAACCAGGTAGCTGCGATCGCCGCTCAGCCAGAAAGCTACGGGTTGGCGCTCGACGATCGATATGTCCACTGTATCTGGCAAGCTCGCGCCAACTTCGACGCGCCGCACCAGCGGCACGGCGCGTAATCGCTCGGCGACCTGTGCCCGGTCAACCCAGAAGACGTTGGCGCCCGTGACCGCCGCCACGCTCTCGACCTCGGCCCGGCTCAGGAGCACATTGCCCTGTACGCGGACGGAGCGCACCTGAAAGCGATCGGACGAACCGAAATCGTACACGACCCAACCCGCTCCGACGAGCAGCAGCAGCCCCAGCACACGCGCAACAACCCACGCGCCGAAGCCGGGTGGCAGCCACGGCTCGGGCTCGGCCGCCGCACGCACCGCGCGTTCCGCGGCGGGATTGGCTCGGTACGCGGTCCTGCCTGGTCGACGGGCAGCGCTAGCCACGCGCCACCGGCGGCGCTGCGCCAAGCGCCGCGACCTGCTCAGCGCTCCAGCGCCCGAGCAGCTCGATCTCGGGTCGCAGCCAGGTACCGCTGCGCTCGAAGACGACGTCCTGCGCGCGTCGCATCAACGCGTACACGTCGTGCGCGGTCGCACCACCCGGGTTGACGATGAAGTTGGCGTGCTGCTCCGAGATCTGCGCGCCGCCGATGCGCCAGCCTTTCAGACCGGCTTCTTCGATCAGCTTGCCCGAAAACGTGCCCTCCGGGTTGGCGAACACGCTCCCCGCGCTCAGGATCCGCGGTTGCGTCCGCATGCGCTGGGCGTTGAACGCTTTGACCAGTCCGTCGGCCGCTTCGGGTGTACTGACCTCGAGCCGCAGTTCCACGCGCTCAACCGCCACATCGCCCAGCTGACGCCGTTTGAGAATGCTCGTCCGGTACGCGTAGTCGAGATCAGCCGTCGTCAAACGCAGCGTGCCGTCGGCGCTGACAACGCTTACGGCGACCAGGCACGACGCGGTATCGCCGCCGAACGCGCCGGCATTGTTGACCGCCGCACCGCCTACCGTACCCGGCACGTTGGCCGCCCACTCCAGGCCACCGAGACCCTGCTTGGCGAGTCGGCGCGCCTGGTTGGCAAAGTTGACGCCCGCTTCGGCGACCAGTACGGGTTGGCCGCGGCGGTCCTCAACTGCGGCGCGCGCGTAGGCCACCTTGATGACCAGCCCCTCGACGCCCGCGTCGGAGACCAGCAGGTTAGACCCGCCCCCGATCACGCGAAGGGGAAGGTCGCGTTCACGTGCCCAGACCATCGCTTCGACGACGTCGCTCGCAGCTCGGGCCAGGACGAAATAGTCGGCTGGACCGCCGACTCTCAGCGAGGTGTGCGGCGCCAGGCTGACGCAACGTTCGGGCGTCACGGCGCGAGTGCCTCGACCAGGCGGTCTGACAGGCGGGTCACGTCACCCGCCCCCATGGTGATCACCATCGCGCCGGGCTGGGCTTCGCGCCGAAGGACGGCTTCAGCCGCCTCGAACGAGTCGATCTCGCGCGCGTCAGGATGGCCGGCGGCCGAGATTGCCGCTACCAGGTCGGCGGAGGTCACGCTCGAGCCGCCCAGCTCACGTCCGCTTGGCCGGTAGATCGGCAGGATCAGCGCGTGCTGAGCGTCGCCGAACGCGCGCGCGAAATCCAGCAGCAACGCCGCGGTGCGGTTGGTGGTGTGGGGTTGGAAGACAACCCAGACGTCGCCCTCGGCGACGGCTGCTGCCGCCCGTAGCACGGCCGCGACCTCGGTCGGATGGTGCGCGTAATCGTCGACCAGCCAGATCCCGCCGGGGCGGCCACGCGTCTCGAACCGTCGCCGAGGGCCCTCGAACGCTGCGACGGCAGGCAGCATCGCGGCCAGTCCGACGCCAAAGTAGTCGGCAGCCGCGATCGCTCCAGCGACGTTGCGCGCGTTGTGCTCGCCGATGAGCGGCGATACCACGTGCCAGGCTCGTCCACCGGTCCGCAGCGTGAACCGTGCTCCACGACCTGGCGTCGCGGCGTACTCGTCGATGCGCCAGTCCGCGTCCTCCGCGAACCCGTACGTCTCACGGCGTGCTGGCGCGGTGAGCTCGGCCGCGCAGGGCTCGTCGGCGCAGACTACCAGCCGACCATAGTCGGGCAAGCGCTGGACGAGCTCCTTGAAGGCAGTCTGAATCTCTGTCAGGTCACGGTAATAGTCGAGGTGGTCTGCCTCGACGCTGGTGACCAGCGCAACTTCGGGCCAGTAGTTCAGGAATCGGCGGTCGTACTCGTCCGCCTCCACGACGGCCGGGCCCTCGCCCGAGCGTGCCCCAAGCGGAAAAGCTGGCGTGTCGGCGCCGATCAGCGCCAGCGGGTCCACGCCGCCCTGCTCCAGCAGCCAGGCCAGGAGCGCCGTCGTGGTGGTCTTGCCGTGCGTGCCGGCCACGGCCACCGCGCTGCGATCGCGCATCAGCTCACCCACCGCCTCGGCCAGCTTGCGCGTGGGCAGCCCGCGCCGCTCGGCCTCCACCACCTCGGGGTTGTCCGATGGCACCGCGGACGAACGCACCACGTACTCCGCCTGATCGACATTGGCCGCGGCGTGCGCATCAAACACCACTGCGCCAGCCTCGATCAGCCGATGGGTGGTCGTCGAGGGCGCCACATCGCTGCCGCTGACCGCCTTGTTCATCTGCAGCAGCAAGCTTGCCAGCGCGCCCATCCCGGAACCGCCGATGCCGATCATGTGGACCCGCCGCGCGTCGGCCAGCGCGAGGTCAGACACGGCGCGTACCTCGGTGCAGCCGCAGCGGGGCCACCTGTGGCGGCGCGTGGCGACGCGGCCGGTGCCGCGACGCCTCGATGCGCACCGCCGACATGGGCGACGGCTCGCTATCGGCGGTCGGTTCGGTCTCGGTGGTGGCGGTCGGCAGGCGCGAAATGCTCGAGAGCAGGCCGATGGCAAGCAGCGAGATTACCGTCGACGAGCCACCGAACGAGACCAGGGGTAGTGTCACACCGGTGTACGGCAGCGAGTTGGTCACCACGGCAATGTTGACCAGCGTCTGGACCGTCAGCATGCACGCGAGCCCGGTCGCGAGCAGTCGCGCGAACGCGTCCGGCGCGCGCCAGGCGATCATGAACCCACGCCACGAGAGCACCCCGAACAGCACCAGGACGCCGACACAGCCGACGAACCCGAGCTCCTCGCCGATGATGGCGAAGATAGCGTCGGTGTGCGCGTTCGGAACCCAGTAGAACTTCTGCAAGCCGTTGCCCAGACCGTGGCCGAACAGGCCTCCCGAGCCGACGGCAATCAGTCCCTGGGCGGTGTGCCAACCGCTGCCCTGAATGTCGCTCCACGGGTCGAGAAACGCCCGGATGCGGTCGAGCTGGTAGCCGCTGAGATGGGCTAGCACGACCATCGCCCCGCATGCGCCGGCGGCGCACATCAGCGCGATGTGCAGCAGGTTGGCGCCGCCCACGAAGAAAATGCACGCCGAGACGCCGACAATGATGGCCGTGGTCCCCAGGTCAGGCTGGACAGCAATCAGGGCCGAGACGATCGCGACCATGATGGCGAAGGGCAGCAGGCCCTTGAAGAAGTCGGCGACGATCGGTCCGCGCCGCGCCAGCCAGTCCGCAAGATACAGCGTGATGGCCAGCTTGGCGATCTCGCTGGGTTGGATCTGCAGCGGCCCGAGCTTGATCCAGCGCACCGCGCCGTAGCTGCTCGCGCCAATGCCCGGCACGAGCACCAGGACGAGCAACCCGATGCACACGAACATGATCGGCAGCGACAGACGGCGCAAACGCCGATAGTCCAGACGCATCGCCAGCAGCATGCCCAGGCTGCCGACCCCGATCCAGATCAGCTGGCGCACCAGGAAATAGGCGTCGTCGTTGAACTCGTTGTGCGCGACGACGAAGCTGGCGCTGTACACCATGAGCGTGCCGAGCACCACCAGGGCAATGGTGCTGGCCAGCAGCAGGTAATCCGGGCGGCGCCTGTCGAGCTGGTCCAGCGGCAGTGGCGTCATGGCTGAAGCTCGGCCACGGCGCGCGCAAAATCGCGCCCACGTTCCTCGAAATCGCGGTACATGTCGTAGCTGGTGCCGCCTGGTGACAGCAGCACGACGTCGCCGCCCCTGGCGGCCGTGGCTGCCTGTTGGACGGCTTCGTCCATCGATGTTGCTCTCGAAATCGCCGTGTAGCCCGGGTCTGCCGCGCGGATCGCCTGCGCGACCAGGTCGCTCATCTCGCCGAGCAGCACCACGTGCTTCACGCGGCGGGCGATCAGCGCGGCCCAGTGCTCCATCGGCAGGTGCTTGTCGCGACCGCCGGCGATCAGCACCAGCGGCTCGTGGTACGCCTGCAGGGCGGCGATCGACCGTTCGGGGGCGGTGGCGATCGAGTCGTTCACGAACTTGACGCCGTCGCGTTCGGCCACCGTCTCGAGGCGGCTCACCGCGGCGGCCCAGCGCTCGCGCTTCTCGTAGAAGTCCGTGACGTAGACCTCGTGGGCGGCGAGCCGCTTCCGGAGGTCGGCGACCTTCTGGTTGGCGTCCGCCACGTAGGCCGAGTCTGGGTACGTCTTCACGAAGTCCCGCATGGCATCCCACGCGGCGCGG
>CBJLVJ010000065.1:0-9198 GCA_966426465.1 uncultured bacterium
GGCCGTGCTCTCCAAGCCTCTCGACCTGGACGTCCTGTCGGCCGTGCTCGAGCACGTCCTGCGTCGACCACCGCGTCCCGTGGGCAGGTGTCCAATCTGCGGTGCGACGGCCATGGCGGAGCTGGACCCGGCCGCGCCGCTGCATCGACGGCTGCGCGCGATCCATGCTGCTCGGCGCGCACATATCCTGCTCCACGCGCCCGAGGAAGTTGCCCACATGCCAGTTCGGCGGCAGCTGCTGCAGCTTCCCGCCGAACGGCGTGAAATTCTCACGGACTGGCTGTACAAGGACTTGCGGCAGGACTGGGGCGACCAGGATCGGCGCGCGGTGCACTCGATCCAGGAAGTTTTCAGCTCGCCGGCTGTGCGCCGCCTGTGGCACGACGCGTTGCGCTGCGCGTACCCAGGCTGTCGGCACGAGGGTTAGCGGGCCGCGGGTACAGTACAGAGCCATAGCCCGCGAAGCTGTCCTCGAAGTTGCCGACCTGACCAAGCTCTACGGCTCGTTCCGCGCCGTGGACCGCGTGAGCTTTACGCTGGAGAAGGGCCGCATCCTCGGCCTGCTCGGGCCAAACGGTGCTGGCAAAACGACCACCATTCAGATGCTGGTTGGCATCACCCTGCCTGACGGCGGCGCCATCCGCTACTTCGGTCAGGACCTGCACCGTCATCGCGAGGCGTGCCTGCAGCGCATCAACTTCTGCTCGTCCTACAACATGCTCCAGAACCGCATCACCGTCTGGGAGAACCTGATCGTCTACGCCCGGCTGTACCGCATCGCCCGCGCAGAGCAGAAGATTCGGGACCTCGGCAGGTACTTCGGCATCACCGAGCTGATGGGCCAGCGCTTCCTGACGCTGTCGGCCGGCCAGAAAACGCGCGTCAACCTGGTCAAAGCGTTGCTCAACGATCCCGAAGTGGTGCTCATGGATGAGCCGACCGCTTCGCTGGACCCGGACATTGCCGACCGGACGCTTTCGCTGATCGAGTCCCTGCGCGAGTCTCGCAACCTGTCGATCGTCTATACCAGCCACCAGATGGACGAAGTCACGCGCATTTGCGATGAGGTTGTGTTCCTGGACCGCGGCCGGATCGTGGCTCAAGACACGCCGGCGGGTCTCACCCGGCGCATCGCCAACGCGCACGTACGGGTGAAGTTTCAGGGCCAGCACAACGATGTCGCGCAGGCGCTGCGGGGGCGCTTCGCCGAAGTGTCGTCGCCCGCGCGTGACGTCGTCGTCGTGACCACCGAGGAGCACCTGATTCCGCAAGCCATTTTCGACATCGGCAATACCGGGGTCCACATCGTCGATATCGACATCCGCAAACCAACACTGGAGGACGTGTTCCTCCAGATTGCGCGGGGCAACGGCCATATCGCTTGAGCGAATCGGCGCGGTCATCCTGCAGGAGCTGTACATCACGGCTCGCGCGGTCGAAGTCATCGTGGATCTGCCGTTCTGGTCGTTGATGACGGTGATCGTGTTTGGCTTCGTCACACGCTTTCTGGCCACAGTGATGAATCCAACCGCCGCGCAGTACCTCTATCTCGGCACGCTGCTGTGGGAGATCATTCGCATCACTCAATACTCCATGTCACTCGGCGCGCTGTGGAACGTCTGGTCGCACAACTTCAGCAACATGTTCATCACGCCGTTGTCCATGGCCGAATACGTCGTGGCGCAAATGGTGTCGGCCGCGGTCAAAGCGGTGGTCCTGTTCGGCGTGGTCGTGCTCATTGCCGGCCTCGTCTTCGGCTTCAACCTGTTGGATATGGGTCTGGGCAATATCGCGCTGGGCTTTGTGAACCTGTTGTGGTTCGCCTATTCGGTCGGCTTGTTCATCCTGGGCATCATCTTCCGGCTTGGCACACGCATCCAGGCGCTGGCGTGGGGATTGGTGCTCGTCTTCCAGCCGCTCACCGCGGCGTATTACCCGCTGAGCGTCATGCCACCGGTAATGCAGACCATTGCCCGCGCATTTCCACCCACGTATGTGTTCGAGGCTGCTCGGGCGGGCTTGAGCGCGCCCGATGTGAACTGGGCATTTGCCGGAGTTGCCTCGCTCGAAAACGTGGTCTATTTCGCGTTGTCGCTGTGGTTCTTCGATTACATGTATCGCCGTTCTCGTCAGACAGGTCAGTTCGCACGCAATGAGGACTGATCTGCCCGCGCAGCTTATGCCGAGAGCCATCGGCCGGGTTTGAGCCGGACCGAGGCTCCACCACGACGGAGCGCGCGACCGCAGTCGTGGCAGCGCAACCTGTACGCGCTGACCGTGGCCAGCTTCCTGATGTTCACCGCCTTTGGCTTTGTCTTTCCCTTCTTGCCGCTGTTCATCGGCGAGCTTGGCGTGGGCGATATCCAGCAGGTCGAGGTCTGGTCCGGCATCAGCAGCTTTGGCCAGGCGCTGGTGCTCTCGGCTTTTTCGCCCATCTGGGGCGCCGTCGCCGACCGGCGAGGCCGACGTTTGATGGTGCTGCGCGCAGCTTTTGGCGGCGGCGCGGTGATCGGCCTGATGGGCTTGAGCCAGAACATCTGGGAATTCATGGCGCTGCGGCTGGTGCAGGTCGCCATGACCGGTGTCGTGGCAGCCGTCTCGGCGCTGGCCACCTCGTTCGTCCCCCGCGCGCGCGTCGGCCTGGCGTTGGGCGTGATCCAGATGTCGTCGTTCGCGGGCAGTGCGGTTGGACCGTCGCTTGGCGGCTTCACCGCCGACCACGCCGGCTATCGCCTCAGCTTCGCCGTCAGCGGCGGACTCTTCCTGCTGGCAGGTGTGGTCACGGTCCTGTTCGTGACGGAGAACTTCGTGCCCCCGCCAGCCGACGCAGGTCGGCCAGGTCTCGGCGGCATCTTGCGTGACATCCGCACGCGCGGTCGCGACCGCCAGCTGCTGGTGATGATGGTGGTTCTGTTTTCGGCTCAGTTTGGGGTGAACGTCGTCCAGCCGATGCTGCCGTTGTTCGTGCAGTCGATCGACCCTGCTGAATCGCCTGCCACCGTCACCGGACTCATCTTTACGGTGGCCGGAATCGTTGCCGCGGTCAGCTCGGTCATCTGGGGGCGACTGGGCGATCGCATCGGCTACCGGCGACTACTGATCACCATGGCGCTCGGCGCCGGAGCGATTTACATCCCCCAGGGGCTGGTGACCACGGTCGCCCAGCTCATCGTCTTGCGTGGCATCCTGGGCATCTTCGACGGAGGGCTGCTGCCCTCGGCCAACGCCTTGATCGCCTCGTCAGCGCCGCCCGAACGACCCGGCCAGCGCAGCTCGCATGGCACGACGTACGGTCTGGTGTACCTGGCCAATGGCATGGGTTTCGCGCTCGGGCCCCTGGCGGGCGGACTTATTGCTGCCACATTGGGCCTGCGCGACGTCTTTTTCATCACGGCCGCGATTCTGCTCGCGATCGGCATCTATTTGCCGTTCGGCGTGAAGAGCCCCTCTCGTGTGCACGGCTGAGTCGAGGTTCTCGGCCATGCCCTCCGTGAAATCAGCCGCGCTCAGACGTTGCCGCGTGACGTATCGCACCCGGCCAGGTCGCCCGACTTGTAGCCGGTGGTGAACCAGCGCTGGCGCTGGTCCGCGGAGCCATGCGTGAACGATTCGGGCGTGACCCGCCCCTGGGTCTGGCGCTGAATGCGGTCGTCGCCAACTGCCGCGGCCGCATCGAGGCCATCGGCGATATCGGCCTGGGTGAGATCGACGATGTAGCCGGTCTGGACCGCGTGATTGGCCCACACGCCGGCCAGGCAATCCGCCTGGAGCTCCGTGCGCACCGAGCTGCCTTCCGGCCCGCGCGTCGGGCTGCGGTTCTGGTCCAGCAGCCCGAGCACGTCCTGAACGTGGTGACCGTACTCGTGCGCGACCACGTACGCCTGCGCGAACGGGCCAGCCTGGGCTCCGAAGCGGGTGTGAAGCTCGTCGAAGAAGCTGATGTCAAGGTAGACCTTCTTGTCGACGGGGCAATAGAACGGTCCCTCGGCGGCCTGGGCCAGGCCGCATCCAGCTTGCGTGGCGCCGGAGTACAGCACCATGTCGGCCGGCGAGTAGGCGACGCCGCGCCGCGGCAGCTCTGAGCTCCAGTAGTTCTGCACGCTGTTGACGATGCCGACAACGCGGCAATCGGTGCGCGCGTTCGCGTCAGCGCCCGTTCGGCAGCTCTGGGCCACCGTACTGCCGGCCACCTGGCGGCCGTCGTAGCCCTGGGACGGGGCTGTGCTGCTGTCCGGCGTGCTCAGCGCACCACTCAGCAGGTTGAAGCCAAGCACGAGCAGGATCAGCAGCAGACCGCCGCCACCGCCGCCCACCACGACGGGCACGCTGAATCCGCCACCCCCGCCCGCGGCGCTCGGCCCGCTCGTTTGCCCGCGCTCGTCTTCAACCTGGGTAGGGTCGAGCTGCGCGTTGTCGTTGAATCGCATACGCCTGGCTGCGGAGAGTGCAAGCACCGAGCCACATCGCGGCGCGTTACCAGGCGAAGGTGCGCCAGACCCAGTTGAACAGCAGGGTTGTGTCACCCGGCAGGTCGGTGCTGTGCATGACCACCACGTACACGCGGTGACCGCTACGCGTGGCGGAGGCGACCATCGTCTTGCCTGCGCGGCGGGTGGAGCCAATCTTCACCCCGTCGGCGCCGGGGTAGACCCCCAACAGCCTGTTGAGATTGGTGAGACGGTAGCCGTCGCCTCGGTAGCTGGTGGCGCCGGCCAGCTGGTGGAACATCGGGTTGCGCATAGCCTCGCGCCCGAGCACCGCCATGTCGTAAGCGCTCGAGTAGTGGCTGCTGGCGTCCAGACCACTCGGGTTGACGAAGTGCGTGTCGCGCAGCCCGAGCTGGACTACGCGGCCCCTCGGTCGGGCCGGGCGAAGGCGTCGCCGTCGCCGGTAGTGGCGACGGCGTGGGCGCCGGGGTGTCCATGGGCGCGGGGGTCTCGGTGGCCGCCTCGGTCGGTGCGACGGTCACCGTGGCGGTGGGTAACGGAGTTGATGTGGCCACAAGCGTGGCGAGAGCTTTGGCGGTGCCGGCGCGGGCGCCGTGCAGCCCGCGACCAATGCCAGGATCGCAAGTCTCACTCCGATGTGCAGCGCTGACGTCAAAAGTGTCGTTCGTTGTACGCGCCTCACCGCAGGCCGTCAACCAATTCGGCGCGAACCAACGTGGCCGGGACTTTCGTCTATGCGATCCCCCGTCTGGGGGAACGGCGGGCCGTATCGCGGACCGATGCTCGTACTGTCCCGCATGACTCGCAGCGGGAAGACGATCCACGAAGGGAGAAGTCGCAATGCGACTCCACCGCATCAATTCCCAACTCCGAGCTCGACTCCTGTCGGCGCTCATGCTGCTCTCCGCTGTCGCAGCCGTGCTTGCCGGCGCTGCCGATTGCAAGTGGAACTAACCCGCATGCTGTACTCAATCCTCACCTCGGCCCGCGCGCGCGTCGGAATTCTCTCGGCTGCCAGTCTGCTGGCGATGGTCCTGGCTGGCGCGGCCGGCCACAAGTGGGTCTGAGCTCCTACACATACCTCTGGACGGGCACCGCTTAGTCGGCGCCCTTTCGGGTATCCAAGAGCATGGTCGGACTTGTCGCTCCACTCCTGACTTCCACCGTCGCCGCGCTGGCGCTCGGCGGCTCCATCGACGGCTGGAGCCGCCAACGCATCCAGTGGTGGCCACTGGTCCTTGTCGCGCTCGGCGTGCAGCTGCCACTGTACAGCCCGCCGTTCGACACCTGGCCGGTGGTTGTGGCCGCCGGTCCGTGGCTGGGGTCCGTCACCATGGCGCTGGTCGTGGTGATGCTCGTGCGCAACGCGGTGGGCCCCGTGCGCGGCGCCTGTCTGCTCGCGGCCGTGGGCATCGGCCTGAACCTGGTCGTCATCACCGCCAACGGCGGTTGGATGCCGCGGGCCGAGGAGCTGACCGTCCTGCTCGGCGATGGCGGCATCCGCGCCGCGAACCAGCCCGACCTGGTGGCGAGCAATACCGCCCCCATGCGTCCGGACACACACCTGGCGTGGCTGGGTGACACGTTCGCGCAGCCAGCCTGGCTGCCCATGGCCAACCTGGTCAGCATCGGCGACCTGCTTCTGTCGGCCGGCGCGGCGTGGTGGGCGTTCGTGGCCACTCTCGGACCAGACGGTCTGCTTCAGCTCCGTCTCGGCCAGGTCCTCCGCGCGTCTCGCACAGCATCTCGCAAGGCATCTAAGGTATTCCGCTCGCGCGCGGTCTGGCGCGACGTGTACATCGCCGCCATCGCGCTGGCTGCCGCGGCCCTGCTGCTCGCGGCCACGCGCTATGTTGCGGCCGACCAATGGGATGCACGTGGCGTGCTGCTGCTGGTCGTGGCGATGGCCGTGGCGGAGCGCCTGGCGGTCCCGCTGCCACGCGCCGGCGCGGTGTCGGTGGCGACCATCCCCCATATCGTTGCCGCGTTGTTGCTTCCACCGTGGGTCGCCATGGTGGCTGCCGGCGCCGGCATGCTGCTCGACCAGGTCGTTGGGCGGGCGGGTGTGCGCAAGTCGGTATTCAACATAGCCAGCGTCGTGTTGACGGTCGGTGTGACGGCCCTGATCGCCGATTGGGCGGGTCTCCAATCTACGGTCCTTGGACGGCCCGATCAGTGGCAGCAGGTCCCCGCGTTTCTGCTGGTCTCGAGTGCGTACTACGCCTCCACCAACCTGCTCGTGTCGAGCGTCGTGTCGATCTCGACCGGCACACCTATCCAGCGCAGCTTGCTCGAGAATGCAACCTTTGCCGTGCCAGCCGAGCTGGGGGTGTGCGGCATCGGTGGGCTGATCGCCCTTCTGTGGGTGCTCAGCCCACCGTGGGTCCTGCTCATCCTGTTCCCGGCCGTCGTCTCCCAGGTCACGCTGATCTACATCTCATCCAGCAAACGGCAAGCCGAGCAGCTGCGCCACCAGGCGCACCACGATCTCCTGACCGGGCTACCGAACCGCTCCGCCTTGATGGCCGGCCTCGAGGAGGCCCTGGCCGGCCTGAATCCTCAGCCATTCGCATTGCTGCTGCTGGACCTGGATCGATTTAAAGAGGTGAATGACACCTTCGGCCATCAGGCGGGCGATCTGCTTCTGCGCGAAATTGGCCCGCGCTTACGCGGCGTCCTGCGCGAATCGGACGTCCTGGCACGTCTGGGCGGCGACGAGTTCGCGCTGCTGCTGCCCGTGACGCAGGCCACCCGCGCGGTTGAAGTTGGCGAGCAGCTGCTTCACGCGCTCGAAGAACCCTTTGGCCTGGACGGCCACGCCTTGCAAATCGGGGGGAGCATCGGGATCGCCGCATATCCCACCGACGGCAGCAGCCCGAGCGACCTGATGCGCCGCGCGGACGTGGCGATGTACGCCGCCAAGCGCGCCAACCTGGGGGTTGCCGTCTACGCGCCCGAGCTGGACGTCAACAGCCCTGAGCAAGTCACGCTGTACGGCGAGCTGCGCCGCGCCATCGACGGAGACGAGCTGCGGCTGCACTTTCAATCCAAGGTGGACGTGCGCAGCGGCGCGTTCGCCGGCGTGGAGGCGCTCGTGCGCTGGCAGCACCCCGAACGCGGCCTGGTCTACCCGGACCAGTTCATCCCGCTGGCCGAGCGGACTGGATTGATCAGACCTCTCGGGCAGTGGGTCCTGGAGGCCGCCGTCCGCCAGTGCCAGGCATGGCACGATCGGGGTCTCACCGTGGAAGTGGCGGTCAACCTTGGCGCCTACAATCTCGACGACCACGGACTGCCGCAGGCCATCGGCGGGTTGCTCGAGCGCTACGCTGTGCCCGCCCAACAGCTGCGCGTCGAGATCACCGAGACGACACTGATGCGCGATCCGGACAACGCCCGGCGGGTGCTCGAGGAGCTGCGCTCGACGGGCGTGCGCGTGTCCATCGACGACTTCGGGACCGGTTACTCGTCACTGGCCTACCTGAAGCGACTGCCGGCCGATGAGCTCAAGATCGACCGCTCGTTCGTGCGGCACATGGCGGTGGACGCGGGCGACGCGGCGATCGTGCGGTCCGTGATCGCCCTTGGACACGAGCTTGGCTTCGTGGTGACGGCGGAAGGCGTGGAGGACGCCGCCAGCCTGGAATGGCTGCGGACCTTCGGGTGCGACCGCGCACAGGGGTATTTCTTCGCTCGCCCGCTCGAAGCCGATGCATTGGCGGAAGCTCTCAGTGCCAGGCCGGCGGTACGATCACGAGGTGGTCGCACCGCCGACGCCATTGGCGTCGCAGCATGAGCTGAACCGTCAGCCGCGGACGGCGCTGGCCGGGTTTCACCCGGCGGTTCGCGCGTGGTTCGCCCACCGCTTTCCCGAGGGGCCGACCGAGCCGCAGGCGCGCGGCTGGGCGCTCATCGCGGGTGGCCGGGACACACTGATCGCCGCGCCGACTGGCTCGGGTAAGACGCTCGCCGGCTTCCTGGTTGCGATCGACTCGCTGTACCGTGCCCATGCGGCGGGCCAGGACGTGTCGGGCGTCACGCGCGTGGTGTACGTGTCGCCGCTCAAAGCACTGGCGGTGGACATTGCGCAGAACCTCGAGCGACCGCTCGACGAAATTGCGTCGGTAGCGGTCGAGCTGGGCCTCCAGCCGGCGCCCATCAGTGTGGCGGTGCGCACCGGTGACACCCCGGCGTCGCAACGCGCCAGAATGCTCCGTCAGCGGCCGAGTCTGGTGGTGACCACACCAGAGTCGCTGTATCTGCTCCTCACCAGCGCGCGCGGTCGCGAGGCGCTGGCCTCGGTGGAGACCGTCATCGTCGACGAGATCCATGCCGTGGCACGCGACAAGCGGGGCGCTCACCTGGCTCTGAGCCTGGAGCGCCTGGAGGCGCTCTGCGAGCGGCGGCCGGTTCGCATCGGTCTGTCCGCTACGCAGCGGCCCATCGACGTGGTCGGTCGCCTGTTGGTGGGTGATCGGGCTCCGCCAGCAGTGGTGGACGTCGGCCATCGGCGCGACCTGGATCTGGCGCTCGAGCTCCCCGAGGGTGAGCTCGAGGCGGTCGCCTCCGCTGAACAATTCGGCGACGTGCTGAAGCGCATCGCCGACCTGGTGCAGCAGCATCACACCACGCTGGTGTTCGTCAACACGCGCAGTCTGGCCGAGCGCGTCGCCCACCAGCTTGGCGAACGCGTCGGTAGCGAGATGGTCTCGGCTCACCACGGAAGCCTGTCCAGGGAGCGCCGCCAACG